>JBOGFL010000725.1:0-5869 GCA_050743285.1 Acidimicrobiia bacterium | reverse complement strand
CTTCGACACCGAGGTGATCGTGCAGCTGCACGAGGCCGGGAAGAACATCGTCGAGATTCCGATCCCGACCTACTACGGCGACGAGATCTGTTACGTGGAAGGCCCCAGGTACGCGCTCGACGTGATGACCGACGTGATCCGTTACCGCCTCCACAAGATGGGCTTCGGCTCGGGTGAACTCGCCTTCAGCAGCGACCCCTACGAGCTCAAAGAAGGAGAGGTGAGCTCCCACCGGCGCCTGACGGATTGGCTGGCGGACCGCGGGCCGGGCCGCGTGCTCGACCTCGGCTGCTCCGACGGCTCGCTGGCGATGGTGCTGCGCGGGTCGGGCCATGAGGTCACTGCCGTCGACTACGAGGAGCAGCCCGGGGTCACGGGCCGGGTCGACCGTTTCGTCCAGGCCGATCTCGACGGCGGGATCCCCGACGAAGTCGGTGGCGGCTACGACGTGATCCTGGCCGCTGACGTGCTCGAGCACGTTCGGGAGCCGGAAGTGATCCTCGCCGACGCGCGCGATCGCCTGGTGCCGGGCGGGTCGATCATCGTCAGCGTGCCGAACTTCGCCCACTGGTATCCCCGGCTCCGGGTCGCGCTCGGCCGTTTCGACTACGACCGCCGCGGCATCCTCGATCGCGGTCACGTCCGATTCTTCACCCGCCGGTCGTTTGAACGGCTGGCCCGAAACGTCGGCTTCCGGGTCCGGCGTCGCGAGGTCACCGGGCTCCCCATCGAGGTCACCGATCGCGGCGGACGGGGCGACTCCACCGCGCTCGGCTCGCTCGTCCCGCTGATCAGGCGCATTGACCGGTTCGGTCTCGCGGTGTGGCCCTCGCTCTTCGCCTACCAGTACCTCTTCCAGCTCGAGCCAGTACGGGACTGAGTCGTTCCGCGACCGGGCTCGCTAGTCGACGAGCTCGTCGCAGATCGGTGTTGGCGTCGAGAGGTCCTCGATCTCGCCGGTGAAGCGTCGCTCGACGGGACCGCCGAACGGGTTGCGCCCAACGAGAACGTCGTCCTCCGTGTTCAGGTAGAGCGCGTTCAGGACCACGCGATCCTCGAAGGTGACGACGAGCTCGCTGACCCGGCGGTCGAAGATCACGTCGACCTCGTACTCGCGGCCCAGCTCGATATGGACGGTCGTACCGGCGTCGAGCGACTCTTCGTCGCTGCCGAACGCGAACGCGATCTCGTCCTCGGCGCGGAATTCGACCGCGAGCCAGTTCGGCTGCTGACGGGTGCCACTCGTGAGCAGCGGCTGGGACGTGCCGTCGGCGACGTCGTCAGGGAACGTGACCGCGAGGCGGTACCGCCCCGTGGCCGGCGTCCGCTCGACCGCGGCCCACGTCGTCCAGTCGCTGCCGTATCCCGAGACCACGTCGAGGGCGCCGTAGCGGTACAGGCCGTCACACTGGCCGATCACGAACAGATCGCCGTCGCCGGCCTCGACCGGGAGCTCCTCCCCAACCCCGAATTCGGGCTCGCCGCCGGTCAGGTCGTCGATCTGCACCTGGAGATCCACGAGTTCCGCGCGCGCGGTGAGGTCGCCCACCGAGCTGACCAGACGCTGATACGTGAGCGCGAGTGCGCCGTTCACGTAGACACTCCATCCGACCAGCGCGACGAGCGCGATGGCGGCGGCACGTGTCCACCCGTCGACGTGCCCCGCGATTTCCCGACGCCGGAAGAGCCAGTGCCCGCCGAGCAGCCCGAGCATGAGGAGCAGCGGCACGAAGTCGGCGGTGTACCGGTTGGCGACAAAAATGATGATCAGTGACGTCGCGCCGCCGACGGCGGCGCCGATCACCGGCGCGCGGAGGAGCGCGGCCCCCGGCTCGTCCGCGGGATCGACGTGGGCGTCGGGCTCCGGTTCGACACGACGAGGGCGGATGAGCAGGATCAACCCGCCAATGGAGAGGAGGACCAGGACGGGCATCGCCACCGGCAGGCTCGCGGCCCGGTCGACGAGATCGAATTTCACGTCGCCGATCACCGGGGCCGGGGGCGGAAACTCGACGAACGGGAACAGGCGGGTCGGCCGTAGCGCGTCGGGGCGGATCATCTGGAGCGTCGTCGTCGGGAGGGCCCGGACGTTGAACAGCGTCCCGCCGCTCGCCGCCAACGTCTCCTCGCGCGTCTCGTCGATCAGATTCTGGGTCTGGGTCTCGAAGGGGATCCCGAAGAGCTGCTCGAACTTGATGTAGTTCATCGACGCGTACAGCACCACCGGGATCAGGCCGGCCGCCAGCACTCCTCCCACCCAAGCGGTTGCGGGCCCCCCGGGCGGCGTAAACCCCCAGTCGCGGAGCCGCCGCGCCAGCGCCGGTCGCATCGTGGCGAGGATCATGCCGAGCGAGACGACGCCGAGCGCCACCGTGGGCCCGAGCCCGACCGCGGGCCGTGTGAGCAACGCCGCCGCCGAGAGCAGCGCCACCGCGACGAGACGTGGGGCCGAGCGGCGGCGGAGAAAGCGTAGGAGCGTGTCGTAGGCCGCGATCGAGAACGCGACGCCCCAGAGCAGCGTCTCGTGGTACACCCACGCCCGGCTGGCGAGGAACAGCAGCGAAGATCCGGCGCCGAGCATGAGCGCGAACAGACCGATGGCCCACAGCTCGAACGTGCCCAACGCGGGTTCGCCACGGATCAAGCGCCGGACCTGCAAGCCGAGGCGGGCGGCGAAGAACATCGCGACAGTCCACGCCGCGAGCATCGAGACCTGGGTGAGCCGGCCGTCGAGGTTGTCGGTGAGCGCGAGGATCGGGAACCGCAGCAGGGCGGGCACCGGGCCGAAGTAGATGTACGCCTTGCCGTCGACGATGTACGCCTCGGGCCCAAGGTTGGTGGTGGGCAGGTCCCAGTGTCCGTCGGCGAGCGCACGTGCCTGCTCGTCGAAGAAGGTGCCTCCGAAGCGCTGAGCCTGAAAGAAATCGGCCCGGCCGACGTTCAGCATCCAGACGAACAGGAGCGCGGCCGCGAGCGAACCAAGCAGCCACGCGACCGCATAGCGCCGACCGTTCGACACGCTACGAGCGAAGAAGCTGACCGGGTAGCGCCTCCGGAAGCGGCGCCGGCTTCGAGTTCTCCCTGATCGGAGTGCCGTTCACCAGGACGTGGGTCACTCCGGTGGGTTGGTCGGCGGTGAGACGTTCGGCGTCGGCGGGAAAGTCGCGCACGCGGCGGACCGGACCGGGGTCGACGGTGTCGGGATCGAAGACGACGACGTCGGCGGCCATTCCGTTGGCGATGCGGCCCCGGCCTCCTTCAAGGTTGTCGAGCCCGAACACCCGAGCCGGCTCGCCCGTGATCCGGTAGACCGCCTCCTCGAGTGGCAGGACGCCCCGCTCGCGGACCCAGTTGCCGAGCAGGTCGGTGAACACGCACGCGTCACAGAGCTGGCCCACGTGCGCACCGGAGTCAGCCAGTCCGACCAGGGTGGCGCCGGTCTCGCGCAGCAGCGTCTCGATACCGTCCTCGTCGTCGTTGGCGAGCACGGTGCGGAACCGGGTGCTTTGGATGCCGTCGGCCAGCGCGACCTCGGCCATGACGTCGAGAGGCCGGACGCCGAGCTCGGCGGCGATCTCCGAGAGCGGCCGGCCGACGAGATCGGAACGGCTCGTCGTCTCGGCCACCGACACGTTCTGCCAGTTCGGGCGCAGGAACTTTCCGGCGTCGAGCGCCGCTTGGCCCTCGGCTCGCCACGCGGGGTCGGCCCACCGCGCGGTTCGCTCCTCGACCGGGAGCGCGGCCAGGGCGGCGAAGTGCGGAACAGTCTGGAAATGGAACGGCTCCGACAACGTCATTTGCATCGTCAGCGGCCGGCATGACACCTGCGGCCACACTTCGAGTCCATCCTCCCGGGCCTGGTGCGTCACTTTCATCACGTCTTCGTGCCAAGGGAAGCCCTTGAACGTGAGCAGCGCGGTCCACGTGAGTGGGCGGCCGATCCGGCGCTGCAATTCGTGCATCTGATTGGGTGCCAGCGTGGGGCCGGGCGTGATCTCGACGACGCCTTGGCCCCGTTCGCCGAGGACCGAGCCGAGCGCGGCGATCTCGTCGAGAGTCGCCACCCGCGACGGCACGGGACGGCCGCCGTCGCCGTTGTGGGTGGGCGCGGTGGTCGAGGAGAAGCCGATCGCACCCGCGGTCAGCGCTTCGTCGATTACCTGTCGCATGCGGTCGATCTCGTCGGGAGTCGCTTCCCTCTCGTATCCCGCGTCCCCCATCACAAACAGTCGCAGCGCGGTATGCCCGATGTATCCGCCGTAGTTGAGAAGCGTGCCGTGCCGTCCGACTGACTGGAGATACTCGGGGAAGGTCTCGAAGTCCCAGGGGATGCCGGCTTCGAGCGTGGCGAGGTTCATATCCTCGACGTGCTGCAGCGTGCGCGCGATGAGCTCCCGATGCTCGGGGTGGCACGGTGCGATCGAAAATCCGCAGTTGCCGGCGACAACGCTGGTGACGCCATGGAATGACGACGGTGTGAGGGCGGGATCCCAGAAGACCTGGGCGTCGTAGTGGGTGTGAATGTCGATGAAGCCGGGGGCGACGACCTGACCGTCGGCGTCGAGTTCGCGCTCACCCTCGAGGCGGTCACCGATTTCAGTGATCAGACCGTCGCGGACGGCCACGTCGGCCCGCCGGCCCGGCGCACCGGTTCCGTCGATGACCGTGCCGCCGCGGATCACCATGTCGTTGCTCATTTTCCCCACCTTGCCTTCCGCTCGGGCCGCTCGTACCCGCCTCGCTGCGGCGCAGGGTACCTGCGCCGCGAACGCCCGGCTCATTCGCAAGACAGATCCATCGCGACGCCCGTGTGGTCCGACGGGAACACGATTCCACCCGGGCCGTCGACGGCCGGTTGGTCGGCGAACAGCCCGGTGCCGAGACCGTCGCCGTCGCCGTCGGCGGCGCCATCGAAGACCGGGTCGCAGTCGCTGGGCGCCCGTACCAGAATCAGGTCGATCCGTTCGCTACCGATGCTCGCCGGGTTGGTGAGGTCGGACAGGTCGCTGTCGACCCGGCCGCTCGTACAACCCACACCCGATTCGGGATCGCACTCGGGGTTGCCCGCCTCGAGATAGGCGTCGGTGAATCCCGCCGCGAGCAGGTCCGCGATCTGGGGAGTATCGGGACGCAGGTTGTAGTCACCCACGATGAGCGTGATCGCGCCTTCGTCGGCCTCGTCGGCGAGCTCGTGCACCTGAAGCACCTGGCACGTGACCATCAGAGTTCCGGACGGGCACAGATCGAGCGGGCATTGGGTTTCGACCCGGCAGATGGTGCCGCCGGTGCCGTCGCTCTGGTGGCTGGCACCGATGTGAGTGACGATGAGAAAGACTTCACCGAGCCCCACTTCGAGGTTGATTCGGTACGCGGTGCGCTCGCTGCCGGCCAGGTCGACAAGCTCTTGATCACGTACCGGCAACGTCGTGAGGACCAGCTCGGTGTCGTGGCTGACCTCGTCGTGCCAGACGAGTTCGTACGCGCCCTGGCACAGGGTCGGTTGCACCACAACCACCCGGTCGTATATCTGCTGGTTCACTTCTTGCAGCGCCACGACGTCGGGGCATCCGGCCGCTTCGACCTGCCGGCCGAACAGCGCGAACCGGTCGTCGAGTTGGCAGCGGTTGGTCGCCGGCTCACACGCGTCACCGTGCAGGAGGTTCAGCGTGACCAGCGCCAGGTCGCCCCGGCGCATGAGGTCGGCGTCGGTGGGCACGTCGGTAGGGCTGGTCGCGTTCCCACCGCCGTCGTCACTGCAAGCGACTCCGAGCGCCCCGACCAGGATCGCAACGGCGAGCGGCGTCCGCATCGAGACCCCCCGGATTGCGAAGGCATAGCCTGACACGTCGATGTCCGATGTGCCCCTTCT
>JBOGFL010000724.1:0-1512 GCA_050743285.1 Acidimicrobiia bacterium | reverse complement strand
GGGATGCGGTGGCGAGGATGCCGGCGGCCACCGCCTCGCGGGCAGCGACGGGTGACGTCTCGGTCACGCCGCGGTGGCGCACGAAGCGCAGGAACTCGGCGACGAGCAGAGCGTCCGCGCCGTCGTGTCCGGCATCCGGCACCTCGGGCACGATGAAGGTCTCGTCGGCCACGGCCGCGCCCGTGTGGCGCCGGTTCCACAACCCGACCTCGCTGCCGGCCACGTCGCCGAAGTTCTCGATGCGCCCCTCGGTGCCGATCACCGTGTAGTTGCGCCAGTAGTCGGGCGTGAAGTGGCACTGCTGGTACGACGCGAAGACCCCGCCCTCCAGCTGCATGTTCACCATCGAGATGTCCTCGACGTCGACCACGGGGTTGAGTCCCGTCAGCGCGGCCGGCGGCCAGTTGTCGATGCTGAACCAGTCCGGCATCCGCTCCCCCGTGCGGTCGCGCCGGTCGGTGATCGCCCCGTAGACGCTCAGCGCGCCCATCGCGGAGACGCGCTCCGTGTACGCGCCGGCGAGCCAGTGGATGATGTCGATGTCGTGCGCGCCCTTCTGCAGCAGCAGTCCGGTGGTGCGGCGACGGTCGGCGTGCCAGTCCTTGAAGTAGTAGTCGCCGCCGTGACCGACGAAGTGACGCACCCACACCGCCTTGACCTGGCCGATGCGTCCGCTCTGGATCAGTCCGCGCATCAGCGTGATCACGGGCATGTGCCGCATGTTGTGGCCGATGTAGAGGCCGGTGCCGGTGCGCCGCGCGGTCTCGAGCATCGCGTCGGCGTCGGCGAGGTCGATCGCGAGCGGCTTCTCGCAGAACACCGGCACTCCCGCTTCGAGGGCCCGGATGCTGAGCGCGGCATGCGTGTCGTCGGGCGTGAGCACCATCACCGCATCGACACCCGAGGCGAGCAGTTCGTCGAGCGAGTCGGTGATGAGGGCGTCGGGCACGAGCAGTCGGGCGTCGTCGCGAGCGCGCGGGGCGAGGTCGCACACCGCGGTGATGCGCGAACCGTGCCCCGGGCGGTGCACCTCCTCCTGGAGGGTCGAGCGCGCGCCGAAGCCGATGATGCCGATCTGGAGATCCACGATGGTCCTTCTTGAGAATGCGGATGGGTGTGCGGGGATCAGGACGCGCGTCGAGCGCCGAGACCGGGATGCGGGCCGAAGGGCACATCCGATGACGTGACGCCGTCGAGCTCGAGGATCACGATCTCGTTGCGTCCCGGACGCAGTACCGGCCAGGGGACGTAGAGCGACGTCTGCGGGCCCGCCGCGGTCCAGTACCGACCGAGGCAGAAGCCGTTGACCCACACGTAGCCCTTCGACCACCCGGAGAGGTCCAGATAGCCGTCGGCCTGCTCGCGCACGTCGAAGTCGCCGCCGACGTAGCGGGGCCCGTCGCCAGGGGCGACCGGTGCGTCCCACTCCGGTCGAGGGTCGTCGGAGATCGGGAGCACGTCGATGTCGAAGCCGTGCACCTGCTGGCGCCCGTGACGGACGGCGTCCAGGCC
>JBOGFL010000723.1:0-2036 GCA_050743285.1 Acidimicrobiia bacterium | reverse complement strand
CGGCAACGCGGTGGCCCGCGGCGGTGTGGGCGATCCAGCGGCGGGTCGCGTCGGTGACGAGCTCGTCGAGGGTGCCGGCGGTGACGCGGCCGTGGTCGATGTAGGCGTCGAGCGCGTCGGGGTTGCCGGCTCGCAGCTGGAGGGACGCGGCCTGTTCCCATCGGTGGCGGAAGCGGTGGATGGTCGCGAGTTCGTGGGTGCGTCCGGTGCGGCAAAGCTCGTCGAACATGCCACCGCGGCCGACGGCTTGGAGCTGGCGAGGGTCTCCGACGAGGACGAGTCGCCATCCTTGCGACACGGCCAGCCCCACGAGTCCATCGAGCGCGCCCGTGCCGCACATGCCGGCTTCGTCGAGTACGACGGTCGCACCCGCCGGCAGCCGGTACTCGTCCCGTGGCTGGCCGGTGCGCCACTCGTAGAGGAGCTTGGCAACCGTGTCGGCACGCATGCCGGCCTCGTCGCGCAGAACTTTCGCTGCCTTGGCTGTAGGCGCGATGCCGAACACGGGCCGGTGTTGCCGGCGGAGGTCCTCGACGGCGCTGCGCAGTGTGGTGGTTTTCCCGGTACCGGCTGGCCCGACGACGAGCACGAGCACGTCGCGGCCGGCGACGGCTGTGGCGGCGTCGGCCTGAAGGAGATCTAGGCCCGCGCGGTCCAGCGTCACAGAGGGTCTCGCAGGCGCGTCATGGGCGTCGATGGCGAAGGTGAGGATGCGCTCTTCCTGGGCGAGGACGTGCTCGTGGGTGAGGTGGGGCTCAGCGGGCGGGAGCCAGATCGAACGACCGTCGGACGCGCGCACCGGCCCGCGCGCGTCGGGCGGATCGAGCGTCATACACGACTCGATGACCTGGTCGCAAGCGCGCTCGACGGCCCTGGCCCAGTCGCGTCCCGAGAGCTGCGACACGGGCGGCGCGAGGTCGCAGACAGCCTGCAGGACATCAGCGCGGGTCCAGGCGGAGCCGTTGGCGGAAAGCAGCCCAAGGACGTCGCCGGCGGCGAGGGTGGACTGGGCGCTCGGTGCTTCTCGTGCCGCCGTGCGCATGGCGGCAACCAGCCGCGTTGGTGTCCAGCCCAGGGCCGCGGCTTGGTCTGCCCATTGCGACGACAGGTCTGCGATCGACTCGTGGGTCTTGCTGTCGCGTGAGTCCTTGGCGGCTTCGCGGGTGAGAGCGGCACGCTCCCAACGGGACGGGCCGCGGCCTTCCAGGTCGCGAAATTCGGCAACCTTCGCCGCGAGGAGTTCGCCGACCTGTGCGGTTCGCTTGGAGAACGAGTCGAGGAGCCCGCGTGGCATGCCGGCGATCTCGGCTTGCCCGTTGATGACCCGCTCCCAGGCGACGCCGTAGCGGCGACTCAGCTCGGCGCGCAGCACCGACTGGTAGAGGCCGCCTAGTGCGCGCTGCTTGCGCTTGAGGTATCGGGCGTCGAGCGCCAGCCACCGACCGTCGGCGGTCTGCACCTTGGCGGCGATGACGACGTGGGTATGCAGCTGCGGGTCGTCCTCCCGAGAAGTGGCTTGGCGAAACGCGGCCATCACGAGTCCGTGCGTGTCGGGGTGCTGGCGGGCGCCGTTGACGCGGATGCGGGTGGTGGCGCCGTACCGCTCCAGGTGTTCGAGCACGGCCTGCACCGCGGTGTCGTGTGCATCGAGCAGGCCCGGGTCGCCGGTCAGCCCCCACCACACCGACAGGGACTTGGGTGCTGAGAACGTAGCGTCGAACCCGGCGACGGCGGGGATGAGCCTGCCCTTGGCGTCGATCCGGTCGGCAGAGGGTGCGCCGAGCCGTATCCCCGCGACCGGGTCGCGGCCCGACAGCAGCGCCTCAAGCTCCTCGGTCGACACTGAGCCGGACAGGCCGAGCCCGGCGGCTTGGCGGCCGAGCCACACGCCCTCGCCTTCCGGACCGTCGTCGGCGAGGTAGCGCGTGTAGTAGCGGGAGGACGCGCCGGCCGTGTTGGCGTAGATGGTGGTCACGCGCAGCATCGGGGACTCCCATTGCCGCCGGCGGGCACTTGTCTGTCGTGCTGATGGGTTC
>JBOGFL010000722.1:0-1924 GCA_050743285.1 Acidimicrobiia bacterium | reverse complement strand
CCGCCAGGCGCTCCAGGTGGCGGGCTGAGTGGACGAGCTCGAGCTCGGCGCGCGTGGCTTCGCGAACCTCGAGCGGAACGAGATCGGTGTCGAGGTGGGCGGCGGCGACACCCTCGAGCACGGCGTGCAGACGAGCAGGACGCTCGGGATGGCCGGGACCGGTGTCGTGGGCCGCGAAACACGGGTCGGTCCCGAACAGCAAGCTCACACGTGTGAGGGTATCGAGACACCGGCAGCACTACCCTGCGACGGGATGGCGGTCGGCGTCGAGCGCACCATCCACTGGCGAGGTGGCTGGGCTCGGCTGCGCCCGTGGCGGGGACGGCCCGAAGTCGCCGAGATCGCCATCGGGGCCGCGGCAGGACCGTCCCGGGAAGTCGTCGATGAGTGCGTCGACCGGCTGCGCGCATCCGGCTACCACACTGTCGTCACGACCGCGCTCTCGCCGGCCGAGGCGCTCGGCTTCGTCGACGCTGGCTTCGGCGTCCGGGAGCGGCTCCACCTCCTTTCCCACGACCTTTCCCACGACCTCCGGGACCCGTTGGTCGCCTCGGGCGTGACCCGCCGGGCTCGGCGGGGCGATCGGCCCGACGTGCTGGCGCTCGACCAGCTTTCCTTCGACGCGTTCTGGCGGCTCGACGACCGGGGCCTCGAGGACGCGTTGCACGCAACCCCCTCGGTGCGCTTCCGGCTGGTCGACGACGGAGTCGGCATCGCGGGCTACGCGATCACGGGACGCGCCGCCCGCCAGGGCTACCTCCAGCGCCTCGCAATCCACCCGCGCGCCCGCGGTCTCGGCTACGCCCGCACTCTGATTGCCGATGCGCTGGCGTGGCTCCGCCGCCGGGGTGCCACCCGCGCCCTCGTGAACACCCAGGAGCGCAACGCCGGCGCCCTTGCGCTCTACGAGGCGTGCGGGTTCCGGCGCCTCCCGACCTCGCTCTGCGTACTCGGCCGCGAGATATGAGGCGCGCGCTCGTCGCATCGGCCGCGCTCGGCGTCATTCTGGCCGCGGCCGGCCCGGTCTCCGCTAGGGCCACCCCCGACCCCGAGCCGGCCGAGACCGCGCCGACCCTCACGCTGCTCAGCCAACCGGCATGGACGCCGACTGGCGGCAACGTCGCACTGGTCCTCGACGCACGTCCCTCCGACCCCGGGCTCGAGGTCCGCTACTCGGTCTACGGCGGCCTGACCTCTCGCACCGCGTTCGACGAAACCCTCACCGGTACGGGGCTTGGCCCGGTGCTCGCCCGCAACGCGGTCGACTACGGCTCGCTGCCCGCGGCCCCGGACGGCGGGCGCATCCTCTTCCTCGGGCTCCAGTCACCGTCCGAACCGGCCGACGGGCGCCTGCCGGTAGAAGAGCCCGGCGTCTACCCGATGGAGCTCACCCTCATCGACGCCGGCGAGGCAACCCTCGACTCGTTCGTGACGTACCTCGTCGTGCTCGAGCCCGGCACCGCTCAGCAACCGGTCGTCGCCGAACAGCTGCGGGTGGCGTGGGTGTGGCCGTTGCAGGCGGCGCCCGCGCTGCTTCCCGATGGCACGCCCGATCCCGCGGTCGTCGAGGAGCTTCGACCGTCGGGACGGATCGGACGCCAGGCCCGCGTGCTGGCCGCCAACCCCGATGTCTCGGTCACACTCGCGCCCGGTCCCGAAACCGTCGACACGTGGACCGCGCTCACGAACGAGGACAAGCGCCTCCAGCCGAGCCTCGACGCAATCCGTACCGCCGCCCGCACCCACGAGATGTTGTCGGGTCCGTACATCGCCCTCGACGTGCCCGCCATCGTCGCCGGTGGTCTCGGCGATCGCGTCGGCCCCGAGCTCGTCGCCGGCACCGCCGCCCTCGGCCGCCGCCTCGGCGAACCGCTCGACGCCGGCATCGCGGTCGTGCGTCCAGTCAATCAGACCGCGCTCGAAG
>JBOGFL010000721.1:0-1923 GCA_050743285.1 Acidimicrobiia bacterium | reverse complement strand
GCGGAACACGGTGCACGAGCCACAAGTACCCGTGGGTCGACATCGACGTGTACGGCGACGGGAGCTGGTCGGGCAGCACCGGGATGTAGACGTCGCTCGGCCCGCTCACTCGAACGGGTGAATCTCGCGCCGCTCACTCGAACAGGGGAGGCTCGAACCGGGCTTCGTCCCTAGCGTCGGGTGTGGGAATTGATTGCGGCCCCGCGCTCTGCGCGGAGAGAGGAAGCGAGAGGAACACATGCGGCTCAACGGCTCGTCGAAGGGTGAAACCCGTTCGAGCGCCCTCTGGGGGAAGCCCTCCAAGGGGGAAACGCGCTCGAGCGCTCTGTGGGGCAAGGGCGGACGCGGTGCCGCGCTCGTGCTGCTCGTTGCCGTCGCCCTGGGTGCGCCCGTGGCGGCCGGTGCCGGCGGTTCCTCACACTCGAACATCAAGGCGTATCTCTCGCCGGGGCTCCTGGAGCAGGCGAAGGAGAACCCGAACGGGACGTTCGACGTCATCGTCCAGGGCTCCCGCGGCGAGAACACGGCCGAGGTGGCGACCGAGGTCCGCAGCGCACGTGCGCACGACCCGGGCCGCGGCGTCGGTCTTCGCGACCGGTTCAGCTCCCTGAGCGCGGTCGCGGCGCAGCTGACCGGCCACCAGATCCTCCGGCTGGCCCGCAGGTCCGACGTGCGGGCGATCACGACCGACGCCCCGGTCGTGCTGTCCGGCTACTCGAGCAAGCAGCGGTGGCCGTACGTCGCCGGCTTCCACGGTGTCTGGGACGCCCCGGTGGCCGCGAACGCCCCTGCGATCGCGATCGTGGACTCCGGCATCCAGGCGAGCCGCTCCGACTTCGGCGGGCGTGTCGTCGCCCAGGTCAACATCACCGCGCTCCAGCCGAACTCGCCCGGTGACGGCCGCGGCCACGGAACCTTCGTCGCAGCCATCGCGGCCGGCGAGAAGCTCGGGCGCGCCGGCGGCTCGCCGAAGTCGAAGATCGTCTCCATCGACGTGATGGACGACAACGGGATGGCGATGACGCGGGACGTGATCGCGGCCGCGGACTGGATCCTGGCCAACAAGGATCTCTACAACATCCGCGTCGCCAACTTCTCTCTCCACAGCGCCTCGCCCGCGAGCGTCTTCTTCGACCCGCTCGACCGGGCCGTGGAGAAGCTCTGGTTCAACGGCGTCGTCGTCGTCGTCGCCGCGGGGAACTACGGAGTCGACGGCTCGGCGAGCGGCATTCCGTTCGCGCCCGGCAACGATCCGTTCGTGCTCACGATCGGAGCGGCGGACATCAACCACTCCGTCCGGACGAGCGACGACTTCGCCGCTCCCTGGTCGGCGTGGGGCTACACGCTCGACGGCTTCGCCAAGCCCGAGCTCGGCGCCCCCGGCCGCTACATGGTCGCGGCCGCCCCGGCCACCTCGACGCTGATGCTCGAGCGGCCCGCCAACGTGAGGCCGTACAACACCATGGAGCTCTCCGGGACGTCGTTCGCCGCCCCGGTCGTGGCCGCGGCCGCAGCTCAGGTGCTCGCCCGCCATCCGGAGTGGACGCCGGATCAGGTAAAGGGCGCGCTGATGGTGGCCGCGAAGGACACTCCGGCCGCAACCCTCGGCTCGCTCGGCGTCGGCATGGTCGACGCGACCAGGGCTGCGGCGGTCTCCAGCCCGCCCAACCCGAACGCGGCGCTGAACCAGTTCGTCGTTCCCGCCGGCGACGGCACTGGCCCGATGTTCGACGCGGCCAGCTGGGCCAACGTCGCCCGGAGCGACGCGTCGTGGGCGTCCGCGTCCTGGGCGAACGCTTCCTGGGCCTCCGCGTCCTGGGCGAACGCTTCCTGGGCCTCGGCCTCCTGGGCGAACGCCTCCTGGGCGAACGCCTCCTGGGCCGACAACGCCGACGGCGAGCTCGGCGTCGGCGGCGAGATCAT
>JBOGFL010000720.1:0-2593 GCA_050743285.1 Acidimicrobiia bacterium | reverse complement strand
AGCTTGCCGACATGGCGACCAAGCTCGAGGCCGCCCGCCTGCTCACCATCCACGCCGCCGACTTGAAGGAGGCGGGCGAGCGCGCCGACGTCGAGGCGGGCATGGCGAAGCTCTTCGCGAGCGAAGCCGCCTACGAGATCGCCACTGACTCGATGCGCATTCACGGCGGCGTCGGCTACACGACGGAGTTGCCGATCGAGCGCTACTACCGAGACGCGCCGCTCATGATCATCGGTGAGGGCACCAACGAGATCCAGCGTCTCGTGATCGCGCGCGGGCTCCTTCGCCGTCTCGGCGACAGTCCGTGACAGCCGCCGTGCCCGACCCCGCCGCCGAGGCCCGGCGGTTCAACGAGGAGGCACCGTGGGGGCCGTTCCCGCGTTCCCTGGGTTTGGAGTTGACGTCCGTCGCGCCCGACCGGGTCGAAGGCCGGCTGCCGGTCACGGAGCAGTTCATCGCCGGAACCGGTGTCTTGTGGGCGCCGGTCATTCTCGGACTCGCCGACGCGTTGTGCGCGGCCGGCACCGGCGCGAACCTCGACTTCGACGGCGGCGAGATCTTCACCACTGTCGAGCTCAAGGCGAACTTCATGGGAACCGCCGGACCGGGCCAGACGATCACCGGCGTCGCGACGCCGGTGCACCGCGGCCGCACGACGCACGTTTGGGACGTCACGGTCACCAACGAGTCCACCGGTAGGACGATGACAGTGTTCCGGTGCACGCAGATGGTGCTGCGCCCTTGAGCGACGAGCTTCCGGTCACGCAATTCACCCGCGGGGCGGGCGTTCCCCTCGCGTACCAGACGTTCGGCGCGGGTCCCGGCTGGCTGCTCGACCTCCCCGGCATCGTGAGCCGGATGGACAGCCTGTGGGAGCTGCCCCAACAAGCGATGTACTGGCGACGGCTGGCGTCGTTCAGCCGCCTCATTGCATACGACCGGCGCGGCGTGGGCGACTCCGATCCGATTCCGTCAGACCACGAGCTGACGCTCGACGACGAGGTCGCCGACGCCATCACCGTCCTCGACACGCTGGGCGTCGGGCGGACCGCGGTCTTGACGAACTTCTTCGGCGGCCCGGTCGCGATAGGACTGGCGGCCCGAAATCCCGAACGGGTATCCCACCTCGTCCTCTTCGGCACCTACGCCCGCTGGTCGCGTGCCGCCGATCACCCCATCGGAATGCCGGAGGAGACCTTGGGTCGATATCTCGAATGGATGGAGAAGTCGTGGGGGCTCGGCTCGACGATCGACTTCTTCGTGCCGAGTCTTTCTGCTGATGACACGCTCCGGGCGCACTTCGCCCGCCAGGAGCGCGCCGGCGCCAGCCCGCGGCAGGTCGTCAATGCCATGTCAACGTGGTCGCGCTACGACGCCCGGCCCCATCTCTCGGAGATTCGGGTGCCGACCCTCGTTCTCCACCCGGCGGGCGACCTCCTCGTTCAGGTTTCGCACGGCCGCCATCTCGCCGGGCACATACGCAATGCCCGCTACATCGAGCTGCCGGGTCAGGACCACGTACCCGTCGGTGACGAGCTGGAACCAGTCGCGGGCGCGATCGAAGAATTCATCACCGGCACGGTCTCGTCCCGTCTTGGAGAGCGCGTGCTGGCCGCGGTCCTTTTCGTTGATGTCTCGCACTCGACCGAGCACGCGGCTCGCCTCGGCGATCGTTCCTGGAAGGAAGTATTGGACGTGTTCCGCGAGATCGCCCGTCGGGAGCTGGCGCGCCACGACGGGCGAGAAGTCAACACTCGCGGCGACGACCTGTTGGCCGAATTCGCGCTGCCGGCCAAGGCGATCGCGTTCGCCGCCGGCTTGCGTGGCGAAGTCCGGAGCCTGGGCCTCGAGGTGCGCGCCGGCATCCACCTCGGCGAGGTCGAACGTCAAGGCGATGACCTGGCCGGGATCGCGGTCCACGTCGGTGCGCGTATCGGCGAGCTGGCCGGCGCCAACGAGATCCTGGTGTCGCAGACCGTGCACGATGTCGTGATCGGCTCCGGCTTCGGGCTCGCCGATCGTGGGGAGCACGATCTGAAGGGCGTCCCCGGCAAGTGGCGCGTCTTCGCCGTGAGCGGCTGAGCGATCGGTGCCGCCTCGCCTCGCATTGCGCTGCCTCCATGATCGGCTGCTCACCACGCCACCGCCGGTCCCGGGTTCGCAACCCAACACGACCGGGCCGAGTTGGTCGCCAAGCGGTTGCGCGTACGCCTCCGCCTTGCGCCGTCGCACGACGATCGCAGGTGCACGGCGCATCGAGGACGCTCACTCCGGGATCGTACGCAGGACGCCGGATAGCCTGCCGATGGACCCCGACAATGTGACACTGGACATCGAGAATCCCGAGGAAACCTGATCTTGACCGAGTACGAGCGGCCGTTCGGCCGCCTCTACGAAGACTTCGAGCCTGGTGACGTCTACAAGCACTGGCCGGGCAAGACGATCACCGAATACGACGATCACCTCTTCTGCCTGATCACCATGAACCACCACCCGTTGCACATCGACGCGTGGTACGGCGAGACCCAGACCCAGTTCGGCAAGAACGTGGTCGTCGGCAACCTCGTGTACTCGCTGGTGCTCGGGATGAGCG
>JBOGFL010000719.1:0-1550 GCA_050743285.1 Acidimicrobiia bacterium | reverse complement strand
TCGGACGGGTCCTCGCGGAGACTCACGAGGACGTGCCGTGGCACCGCGTGGTCCGAGCTGACGGGAGCGTGGCCAAGGGTGAGCGGCAGCTCAGACGGCTGCGCAAGGAAGGTATCCCCCTGCGCGGTGACCGCGTCGACCTCGTCATCGCCCGCTTGCCGCCTTCGGCCTGGTGACGGCCTCGATACCGACCGGGCGGGTGGCGCTTGCGTGCCGGGCGAGCTCTGTCAATGACAGCGCCCGGTCGTAGACGGCGACCGCGAAGACGTCGCCGAACAGCGGGCGGTCCAGTGTCGCCTCGTTTCCGACCACAAGCGGGTAGTCGGGATCCCAACGTCCGAGCTGCCCGTCGAGGCGTACGGCCTCGGCGAGACTCCCGTTGAGGTACGTTTGCTGCAGCTGCCCGGCGAACGTCACCGCAACGTGAACCGGCGCGCCGTCGGTGTCGAACGCGTCGGGAACCGTCCACCAGTTGAAGAGCCCGCAGGTGGCGCGCAGCCGCACGCTCAGCTCTTCCTCCTGCTGGCCGAGGTGCACGTCGACCTGCTCTCGCTCGGTCCCATCAGAAATGGTGATGATCCGGGTCGGTCCTTGCTGGGAGAGATCGTCCGAGCGGACCCAGGCCTCGAGTGTGAGCTCGCCACTGCGCGCGGTGGCTTCGGCGATCTTGGTTGCCGGGCCGTCGCTGCGCGCCGCGCCCCCCTCGAACCGCAACCCTTGCCCTTCCAGCCACGTCACACCCGGTCCGACCAGCCGCAGATCGAGTTGCGGGGCAACGCCGCTCAGGTCGGCGACGACCTGACCGTGGCCGGCACGGAAGTCATAGCGCGCGACGGGGCCGGCTCCGACCCCGCCACCGGCAGAGTCGGTGAGGGCCGCTTGCTCGGGATCGGCCAGTGTGGTCGTGGAGCAATCGGTCTCGTCGGGTTCGGGGGGCGTGAAGAAGACGGATGCGACGACGACGCCGGTGACGAGGGCGGCCGTGCCCCATGTCGCGAAGCGCGATGTGACGCGGAGCGGGAGTCGGGCGAGCGAGAGGATGGTGACGGCCAGTACGGCACCGGTGGCGTCGAGGAGCGCGTCGCCGACTGAAGGGTCTCGTTCACCGGTCAGCCCCTGCAATCCCTCGATGGCGACGCCGAACAGCGTGGCGGCCGCGATGACTGCCAGGGCGGCCCGCCGTGTCGGCCGGGTCCCGAAGCTTGCAACGATCAAATAGAGGAGGGCGGCGAGCACCGCGGTCCCAAAGGCGTGACCCCAAGACGACAGGTCGTTCCCGTCCGCAACTCCGATGCTCGGCAGCTGCGACACGAGCCCCAGGTACAGAAAGCAACCTGCCCACGCGCCGGCGACCGCCACGAGCAGCATTCGATAGCGGCCGCTCACCTGCTCATCGGCAGGCTGCCGAGCTGCGCCCGCGCGATTTACCCGTGCCCGTTGCAAGAACTCGCTCCCCGCCATCGAGATCCGTCGGTCCGCTCCGGCGAAGAGCCTAGGGCCGAGTGAGCCGGTTTCGGTCGCGCCGTTCCGAGTCGAGCGCCCCCTGCCAT
>JBOGFL010000718.1:0-2148 GCA_050743285.1 Acidimicrobiia bacterium | reverse complement strand
GTCCTGTACCTCGTCTACCCTGAGCGCTACCCAATCCTCGACAAGCGGGCTCTGCACGCCCTCGGAGTGGACGACGTCCCCTCCAGATACGGCTTCGAGTACTGGCAGCCCTACGTCCACGAATACCTGCGTCTGATCGAGCGAGCTGCGTGGGCCGGGCGCACTTGCTGATCAATTCATATTCGATTGGTGTCCGCATACCGAGAGCGGAGTGGCGCCGGCGGCGGTTGTGGGAGATCTCGATGTACTCGAAGATCGCGTTGGCGAGCTCGACCCGCGTCCGCCAGCGGCGGGTGCTGAGCAGCTCGACCTGCATCCGCGACCAGAACGCCTCGATCATCGCGTTGTCATAGCAGTCACCGACCGATCCCATCGAGGGCACAAGGCCCGACTGTCTGGCTCGTTCGGTGAATGCCCAGGAGGTGAACTGTGTCCCGTGGTCACTATGAATCACGGTCTCGCCCCGCTGGGCGTCGCGCTGCTCGACCGCCATCCCGAGTGCGTTCGAGGTGAGCGCCGCGGTCGGGTTGTGGCTGATCGACCAACCGACAACGCGACGGCTGACGCGTCAAGCACGAGCGCGCAGTAGACCTTGCCCTCCCTGGTCGGGTGCTCGGTGATGTCGGTCACCCATAGCTGGTTCGGACGGTCGCGGACGAACATCGGTCGACGAGGTCCTCCGCCGTCGGCGCGCCGGGCAGGCCACGCCGCTTGGGCGATCCCGTGTCCCGCGATGTCGGCGCGGCGCATCAGCATCGCGACCGCGTTGTGGCCGACCCGGATCCCGCGGCCGAGCACGAGCTCCGCATAGACCCGCTTCGCGCCGTAGCTGCCGTACGACGCCGCGTGCACCTCACGGATCACGTCGGTCAACCAGGCATGCCGCACCGCCCGAGCGGACGGCGGCCGGAGCCGCCAGGCGTAGAACCCCGCGCACGGCACCCCCAGCACCCGGCAAGCGATCTCCACCGGCAACCCCTCGCCAGACATCACGGAGATCGCCTCGAAGCGCCTTGTGGGCGCACCTCCTCCTTCAGCAACTCCGCAGCCCGTCGGTGCACCACCAGCTCGGTCTCGAGCGCCCGGATCCGCAGCCGAGCCGCCCGGAGCTCCTCACGCTCAACCGAGCTCAACCCCGGCAGCTCGCCCTTGTCGATCTGCTCCTGCCGCCGCCAGCTGTAGATCGACTGGTCGCTGACCTCGAGCAGCCGCGCAACCTCGGCGACCGTCTTACCCGCCGCGACCAGATCGAGCGCCCGCCGACGGAACTCGGCCGGATACCACTTCCGTCCCATGCGACCTCCTCTCGAGGCCGCCCAAGCCTAGAAACCAGACCCCACAGAACCGGGACCACAGCACTCGTTTACTTGGACGGCGTAGCTTCCCTGTTGTCTCAGGTTCGGCGAGAACTCACAGGTGCGCGTGACGCCGGCTACTGGATCAGCGTCAGCAGCTTGAACATGGGGAGGTACATCGCGATGATGATCACCCCGACGACGATGCCGACGGCGATCATCATGAGCGGCTCGATGATCGACGTCAGGTTGGCGATCGCCGAATCGACCTCGTCCTCGTAGAAGTCCGCGATCTTCGAGAGCATCTTCTCCAGCTCTCCGGTCTCCTCGCCGACGCGCACCATGTGCGAGACCATCGGCGGGAAGATGGGCGCCTCGGCGAGCGGGACCGCGATCGGGACGCCCTGGGTCACGCGCTCCTTGACGATCGCGGTCGCATCCTCGATCAGGCTGTTGCCGGCCGTCGCGCCGGTGATCTCAAGCGAGCGGATGATGTCGACGCCGGCAGCGACCAGCGTCGACAGGGTGCGCGAGAAGCGCGCCATGCCGATCTTGACGATCACCTTGCCGATGCCCATCGGGGCGCGAATGCGCATGGCGTCCCAGATCCGGCGGCCCTTCTCGGTCTTCTTGGCGCGCAGCAGGCCGTAGACGACGAGGCCGGCGACGGGGAAGACGATCCACCAGCGCGCTCGCAGGAAGTCCGAGGCGCCGACGACGATCTGAGTCAGCATCGGCAGGTCGCCGCCGAGCTGCTCGAAGATCCCGACGAAGACCGGGACGAGGAAGAGGAGCATGCCGATCAGGACGAGCGTCGCGAACGACAGCACCATGATCGGGTACATCATCGCGC
>JBOGFL010000717.1:0-5413 GCA_050743285.1 Acidimicrobiia bacterium | reverse complement strand
CCATCAGCGCGGCCTCACGCGTCTCCTGGAGGCGTACCCAGTATCGGGAGTACGAGTCGCCGTCGGGATGGGTCCACACCTTGAAGTCGAGCTCGGGATACACGAGGTACGGCCGGTCGCGGCGCAGGTCCCAGTCGACTCCCGACGAGCGCAGGTTCGAACCCGACACGCCGTACCCGGCCCCGACCTCGGCCGGGATGATCCCGATGCCGCGGGTGCGGGCCTCGAAGATCTCGTTGCCGAGGACGAGGTCCTCGAAGTCGTCGCACGACTCGAGCACCTTGCGCATCGCGGAGCGGCATTCGTTGATCCACCCCCACGGCAGATCGTCCTTCAGGCCGCCGATCCGGTTGAAGTTGGGATGGAACCGGCCGCCGGTGACGGCCTCGATCAGGTTCAGGACCAGCTCGCGGTCCCGGAAACCGTAGAACGGCGGCGTCAGCGCACCGACCTGGAGGGCCATCTCGCCGAGGAACAGCAGGAAGGTCGCGGCGCGCGACAGCTCGGTGAGCACGGTGCGGATGTACTGCGCGCGCGGCGGCGCCTCGATGTCCATCAGCTGTTCGGCGGCGCTGATGAACGGCACCTCGTTGGCGAAGCTCGACAGCCAGTCGATGCGGTTGATCAGCGTGGTGATCTGCGGGTACGTGCGGAACTCGGTGAGCTTCTCGTAGCCGCGGTGCATGTAGCCGATGATCGGATCGGCCGAGACGACCCGCTCGCCGTCGAGGCGCACCACCACCCGGAGCGTGCCGTGGGTCGCCGGGTGCTGTGGCCCGACGTTCAGAATCATGTCGCCGGTGTCGAGCTCGACGTTCACCTGCGAGTCGGCAAGGTGCCGATAGACGCGGGGATCGACCGGGGCGGGCGGGGTGGTCGTCACGACGTCACCTCGTCCGCAGCCTCGCTGCTCTCGTCGCCGCCCTCGCCGTTGTCGGCGGCGTCGCCCGGCATCGCTTCGACGTCGACGAGCCCCGGCCACGGCTTCACCGCGCGGGCGAGCAACGGGAAGTCCTTGCGCAGTGGATGCCCCTCGAAATCGGTGGGGAGGTACAGATGGCGAAGGTGCGGGTGGCCGTCGAAGACGAACCCGTACATCTCCCATGCCTCGCGCTCGTGCCAGTCGGCGCCCGGATAGACCGCGACCCATGACTGCACGTTGGGTGCGGCTTCGTCGACATCGGTCTTGAGGGTGATGCCCCAGTGCTTGCTCGTGCTCTGCACCCGGGCAAGCACCTGGAAACGACCGGTCGATCCCGCGACACCGAACGTCATCTCTTGGGGTTGCACCGGAGCGGAGGTGTCGCCGCCGGCTTCGTCGCCCTCGCGCGGCGTCGGCGTCCAGTCGATCCCGGACACGAACGACAGGTAGTCGCAGTCCAGGTGGTCGCGCGCCACCTCGGCGGCGCGGGCCCACGCGTCGGGCCGCACCCGCACGACGACGGTGCCGAACGACGGCGCGTGTTCGAGCACCGCGTCCCCGAGCTCGTTTTCGAGCCGGGTCAACAACTCGGCGGCTTCCTCGGACAGGACCGGAGCGGCTGGTTCGTCGGCCGCGGGCGCGTCGTCCTCGGCCTTCCCCCCGTCGGGGGCGGTTTCCGGTTCCGGCTCTTCCGGCGTTGCCGCTGCCTCCTCGTCAGCCAACGACGATCGGCTCCCCACGCCATCGGGCTGCCAGCTCGTCGTTGCCGATCCCCTCTTTCTGGATCCGCTCCTGCAACATCACGATCCCTTGCAGCAACGCCTCGGGCCGCGGGGGGCAGCCGGGAACGTAGACGTCGACGGGGATGATCTGATCAACGCCCTTGGTGACCGAATAGGAGTCCCAGTACGGACCGCCGCAGTTCGCGCACGACCCCATCGAGATGACGTACTTCGGGTCGGGCATCTGCTCGTACAGCCGCTTGATGGCGGGCGCCATCTTGTCGGTGACGGTTCCCGAGATCACCACCAGGTCGGCTTGACGCGGACTGGCCGGGAACGGGATGACACCGAGGCGCATCATGTCGTAGCGCGGGCTGGCGAGCGCGGCGCCCATCTCGATCGCGCAGCACGCGAGACCCCACTGGAACATCCACAGCGAGTACTTGCGGCTGTAGTTGAGGAGCCAGGTGAGCGGCTTCGGAACGCGCCCGGACTCGATCAGGCCCACTTCAGCACTCCCTTGCGCCACGCGTACCCGAGTCCGAGCGCGAGAACGACGATGAACACGGTCATCTCGACGAGACCGAACGTTCCGAGGTTCTCGAGGTCGACTGCCCAGGGGAACACGAAGACCGCTTCGACATCGAAGATGACGAACAGCAGGGCGTAGACGTAGTAGCGGACGTTCGACTGGCCAAACAGCGCGACCGGGTCGGAGCCCGCCTCGTAGACGATGTACTTCTCTTCCTGCGGGCGGGTCGGTCGCAGGAGCCGGGCGAGCAGGAGCATCGCCCCGACCATCAGCAGCGCCGCGCCGATGAAGACGGCGACGGCCACATACTGCCGGTAGAACTCCGTCACGCGGCCAGCATAGGACCGGCCCTTTCGAGGAAGTGAACCCGGCTCGGCCTCGATTGCGCCTGGAAGCCACCCGGGGATATGCATCTCGGGTCCGGCGGCAAGCGAGAATGCGGTGATGGCCGAGAGGAGGGGGCGGGAGCATGAGCCCCGGACGGGGTTCGTGCTGTCGGGGGGCGGCAACCTGGGCGTGAGCCAGGTCGGGATGCTGATGGCGCTTCTCGAGCGCGGCATCTTGCCCGACGTCGTGGTGGGCACCTCGGTGGGCGCGTACAACGGGGCCGCCCTGGCCACGGAGCCGACGCTCTCCCGGCTCGAGCTTCTGGCCGAGGTCTGGGCGTCGATGAAGGGCGAGGAGGTCTTTCCCGGCGGCCCGCTGACCCGGGCCTGGAACCTCCTCCGCCGTGACGATCACCTCTTCTCGAACGAGGGCCTGTTCAAGCTCTTCGATCGCGCCGGCTCGGCCGAGCGCTTCGACCAGCTGGCGGTTCCCCTACGCGTGGTCGCAACTGATCTCGACTCCGGAGACGAAGTCGTCTTCGCGGCCGGTCCCCTGCGCCCCGCCGTGCTCGCCAGCGCGGCGCTGCCGGGACTGTTCCCACCGGTTGACCACGATGGCCGGGCACTCGTCGACGGCGCGGTCGTCAACGGGGTGCCGTTATGGCATGCGCTCTCGGGCCCGGTTGACCGGGTCTACGTGCTCAACGTCTCCGGCGCCGAGCGGACCCGGCCGATCCGCTCGCCGCTCGATGTCGCGGTACGGGCGTTCGCCATTGCGCGCAACCAGCGGTTCGATTTGGAGCTCCGCCATCTTCCGACCGACATCGACGTGATCGTGCTGCCCCGCCCCGACGACGACCGCGAGCTGCTCGACTTCGGCGACGGCCTCACGCTGATCGACGAGGCGCGCCACCTCGCCGGCAAGGCGCTCGATGCGGTGCCCGCGATCGCCACCGGCCGCGCCCCGCGCCGCTCGTGGTGGTTCCGCCGCAGCGCCTAGGCGCGTCAGTCGACGTGGCAGGGCACTGACGTCACCACGGTGCCGCGGCGGAAAAGGAGACGGGCCTTGAGCCAGAGCGCGCTCTGGTTGTGGAGGAGCTGCTCCCACCAGCGGTGGACGACGAGCTCGGGGACGACCACCGTGACGACGTCGTTCTTCCAGCGGCGGTCGAGCTTGTCGATCCAGTCGAGGACCGGTCCGGTCAGCTCGCGGTAGGGCGACTCGATCACCACGAGTGGGACGCCCATTTTCGTACTCCTCCCAAAGCGCGCGCCGCTGCTTCGCATGTTCGGAGTCGAACGCGACGTTCAGCGCGTAGATGTGGTCAGGGTGCAGCGACTTGGCGTAGGCAACCGCTTCCAGCACGCACTGGTGGATCGTGGAACCCACAAGAACGACAACCGTGTGGTGGATCGTCGGCAGCTTCGTTCCCGGTTCACAGGCGAGTTCCCGGTTCACCCGGTCGTAGTGGCGGTGCGTGGCTCGGAACAGGAAGTACAGGATCGGGATAATGACGACCGGGAGCCAGGCTCCGGCGGTGAACTTCGATGACACGACGACGATCGTCACGATCGTCGTCGCCAGCGCGCCGAGCCCGTTGATGAACAACCCGAGGCGCCAGTGGCGCTCGCGCTGCCGACAGTGGTGCACGACCATGCCGGTCTGCGAGAGGGTGAAGGAAAGGAACAGGCCGACCGCGAACAGCGGCACCAGCGAGCTCACCTCGCCGCCGAAGGCGATGATCAGCGCGGCGGCCGCGGCCGTCAGCATCAGCACGCCGTTCGAGTAGACGAGCCGGTCGCCGAGGTTGGCGAGCTGCCGGGGCAGGAAGCCGTCGACTGCGACTATCGACGTCAGTCGCGGGAATCCGGCGTAGGCGGTGTTCGCCGAGAGGATCAGGATGCCCGCGGTGGCGGCCTGGAGCAGGTAGTACAGCGGGCCGGTGCCGAAGACCTCCCGGCCGATTATCGAGAGGATCGTCTGGTCTTCCGAGAGCGTGGGCTGGAGGCGTTCGGCGAGCACCGCGATGCCGACGAACAGGCTGCCGAGGATCACGCCCGTCCCGACCAGCGTGATGGCGGCGTTGCGCGAGCGCGGCTCGCGGAAAACCGTGATGCCGTTGGCAATCGCCTCGATGCCGCTGAGCGCGATGGCGCCGGACGAGAACGCCCGCATGAGGAGATAGAAGGAGGCGCCGGCCAGTACCGCGTCGGTGCCGGGAGGAGCTCCTCCCCCAGGTCCCGGCTCGAAAGCGGGCGGCCGAGGAGCAGGCGCTTGAAGGCCGAGTACATCGCCGCCCCGGGCGCTTCCTAGACCAGTTGGAAGGTGGCGTCCGCCGCGAACTCGAGGAACTCGGCTGGGAGGATGCCGAGGACGAGGACGATCACGGCGGCCACGGCGAGGACGACGGCCGCGCCGGGATCGACGAGCGAGCGGCCGCGGGGCGCGTCGGGCGCTTCGAGATCGACGGCCTCGTCGGGCGTCGGAACGAACATCGTGACGATGATCCGCAGGTAGAAGAACGTTGCCACCACCGCGGCGAGCACGCCGATGATCACGAGTGAGTAGTCCCGCGCGTCGACCGCGGCCGAGAACACCTCGAGCTTGGCGATGAACCCGCCCGTGAGCGGGACCCCGGCCTGGGCGAGGAGGAAGAAGGTGAGCAGACCGGCGAGAACCGGCTCCCGGTTGGCCAGGCCCCGGTAGTCGTCGAGGCTGTGCGCATCGTCACCGCGGCGGGCGACGACGGTCACGACGGTGAACGAGCCCACCACCATGAACGCGTAGGTAAAGAGGTAGAACAGCGAAGCCGCGATCCCGTCGGCGGTGCCGGCCTCGAAGCCGATGAGGATGAACCCCGCGTGGCTGATCGACGAATAGGCGAGGATCCGCTTCACGTCGGTCTGCACG
>JBOGFL010000716.1:0-2686 GCA_050743285.1 Acidimicrobiia bacterium | reverse complement strand
ACGTCGCTTCATCGTGGTGTCCTCCATCCCAGCATGCTGGGCGTTGGACTCCCACAACAGCTGGACCACTATCCGGGGACCGGGTCATCGCCGAGCTGCTCCACCGATACGGACCGCTGCCGATCGTGCCGGTTCAAGCTGCGAGTGGCGGGCGGCGAGCTCGCAAGCCCCGCACCGAGCGCACCACGCTCGTCGCGCCCGGCCTCTAAGGCAAGGGCGGCGCGTTGTGCGCGGGCGAGCTCGACGAGCGCGGCAACGTGGTGCTCACGCCGTTCGAGCGGACCAAGATCGAGAAGCGTCCCAACGCCGACGGCACCTGGCGCTGGTACGGCGTCTACGCCGGCGGCGTACGCGTCCGGCTCGACACCACCGACGAAGACCGCGCCCGGCGATTCAACCGCTCCGAGCACCTACGACCCATCCCGCCCGGAGACACTGACTACGACGCCCTATCCACTGTGCTCCGACGCCGAGTCGATCAACCGGGCGCTCGACGACTCCAGTTGGTTCGGCCGCGCCCACTCCGTCGGTCGGGCACGTCAGCTCGTCAACCTCATCGGCTACGCCTCGCCGTGAACTCGCTGGCGCGCCTCCGCCACCGGCGAAGACTCGCGCTCGCCGCCCGATCCGCCGACGACCCGCCCGTTCCGGGCGGCTCACTCGCGTCTTGAAAGGGGCGAAGAGGCCGGCGAAGCCCGAAGACGCTCCGAGATCGCCAACTACCTCGCGATCGTTGGTCGTCGCGGTCCGTTCTCTACCGCGTTGTCTACCGGCCACGCCCACGTAGGGCCGGTAGAGAACCGATTCGCGGCTGGTCCGGAGGCGCCTGGTGGGATCGCTTGGAACGCGAGTCGGGCGATGCGAGAACGCGCCGACTCGATCGACCCGTTAGGTCTTCAGGAGTTGGTCGACCCGCTGATGCGAGATTCCCAGCAGCGCGCCCGCGTCTCGCCGCGAGAAGTGCGCGGCGAGAAGTACTCGAGCCGCTCGTCGCGTCGCATCCCGGGCGTTGTTCGCAGCGAGTTCGGCCGCCTGGCGGGAGGCATGGGCTCCGGACACCGCTTCCTCGAGCTCGGGGGAGAGGTGCACGTCGAGCTTCACGTCGACATCGCCGACGTCGAGCGCGACAGCAATCGCTTCGGCGAGGCGCTCCGGAATCTGGTCGAGCCGTCGGGCAAAGGTGTGGGCTCCGGACACCTCAGGTGCGTCGGCGATCCAGTAGCCGGCTTCATCTCGTTCGACATCAACTCGGTACGTCATGCAACCACCCATCTCCAAGCAAGGCGCCAGATCTCGTCGAATGTTGCGCAGCGTCCGGGGCGGGATGCTCGTGCGGCGAGGGACGGACGTCCCGCAGCCACGGGGGCAACCCACCACTCATGCGAGCCTCGCGTGCGGACGTGTTCGCAGCGGTTTGCCCTTCAAGAGGTTCACGAGATCGCGGTACTCGACCGGCTTCACGATTCTAAGTCTATATACCTTGCCACGTCAAGGCAAGGACAGTGGACTACAATCGGCGGAGGCCCTGGCCGACCAGCCAAGTACGCCAAGGCCAGCCGGGTTCTCGACCACCTTTTCGACCGGCCCCGCCCACGGCCCAGGTAGGGCCGGTAGAAAACCAACGAGACACTGGTCAGCGAACTCGAACTCTGAGGCCGGAACGCGAGTCCGACGTTTCGGGAACGCGAGTCCCCGTCGGGGTCAGCGTGGGTTGGGTTCGCCGCGCTCGATCTCTTCTCGGAGTGCGCCGAGGACCTCGACCTCGATGCGGTCTTTGGTTCGGCCGCAGGCGCGCTTCATCCGGATCAGGTCGTCGAGTGCGGCAATCCGAACCTGCAGTTCGTCGCCGAGGTCCATCTCCATGGCGCCGCGGTCCAGGTCGTCGAAACCGTGGGTCCCGGCCGGCGTGGCCAGGATGTCGAGCGCGCCGACGTCGGTGGCGAAGGTGAAGTCGCCCCCAGCGTCGAGCGTCCGTGCGTCGAGGACGAACGGCACGTCCGCGGGCGCACCTCGCAAGCGGGCGCCGAGGTCCCGCAACACGGCCGCGAGCCGTTCGAGGTTCTCCGGGTCGCGGCGGTAGCAGACGTCGAGGTCGTTGGTGATCGATGGCGAGCCCCAGAGCCGGGCCGCGAAACCGCCGACGACCACGAAGCGGACACCGCCGGCGAGCAGCGCGGCGAGTGCGCCGAGCGGGTCGAATGCCGGCAGGCTCATCGCCGCGGGACAGCGGCGATGCCGGCGAGGGAGTTGGCCTCGGCGACGGCGAGGCGGGCACGCTCGGCCGGCGAGAGCCGCAGGAGCTCGCGGATGGTGCTGCGGTCGATTCCGGTGCCGGCCAGGGCCGCGGGCTCGAGGGTGATCCCGCAGGCGCGCAGGAGGCGCTCGAGCGTGTCGACGCGGGGAACCACGTGACCGCGCTCGATGCGCGCCACGGTGGGCTGGGGGACACCCGCGCCTCGCGCGAGCTGGCGTTGGGTCACGCCGGCCCGGCGGCGGGCCTCCCGGAGGAGCCGCGCACTCTTCACCGTTGAATGATATCAGATCTGATATCAAGGCAGGGTTGCGGACTGTGTGTCCACGTGTTGGCGTGCCATGACTTGCGGTCACCCCGCGCGGTCGTACTGGTGGAGTAGTCCTCCGAGTCAGCTTGCCCCGGTTCTCCGGACGCACCGCTCGTGCTCGCGGC
>JBOGFL010000715.1:0-5733 GCA_050743285.1 Acidimicrobiia bacterium | reverse complement strand
CCACCGGGCCGGAGCACGACGGGCCGCTCCCCGCTGCAATCGACGATCGTCGATTCCACACCGACCGGGCACGGTCCGCCATCGAGCACGACGTCGACCCCGTCGCCGAGGTCGCTGCGCACGTGGTCGGCGGTGGTGGGACTCACTGCGCCGAACCGGTTCGCCGACGGTGCCGCCACACCACCGCCAAAGGCGCGCAGCAGCGATTGGGCGACGGGGTGCGCAGGGACTCGTACGCCGACGGTGTCGAGGCCGCCGGTGACGACGTCGAGCACTGACGGCGCGCGCCGCAACAGCAAGGTCAGCGGCCCCGGCCAGCACGCGGCCGCCAGACGACGGGCACCGTCGGGCACCGCGACGGCCCAGTCGTCGATGACGTCGGCGTCGGGCAAATGGACGATGACCGGGTGCCCGGTTGGGCGCCTCTTGACCGCGTAGAGACGGGCGACGGCAAGCGGACGCGCCGCGTCTGCACCCAGTCCGTACACCGTCTCGGTCGGGAACGCTACGAGCCCGCCGCCGCGCAATACCGCGGCTGCCTCGTCAATCTCGGCGCCCGCAACTGTCACTGACCCATGTTCCCACCCGACATGCGGGGACTGGCGTCTCCTCCTTCACGGTGACTCTTCGCCTTCACCCGGTCGAAGCGGGGGTTCGTGGCGACACATCCAGGGTTCGCGAGATCTTGGCGCCCGACGGGCAGAAGCACGAGGTTTTGGAGATGGGCACGCAGCGGCGCGGGCTGATGCGCCTACCAGTAGTTGATACGGGTGGCCCGATCTTCGACCACGTCGAGATCGTCGGTCCACGCGCCCGACGACAGGTACTTCCACCCACCGTCGGGAAGCAGCGTGACGATCGTGCCGGTGTCCATCCGCTCCGCGGTGCGCACCGCACCGTAGACCGAGGCGCCCGACGAGATGCCGGCGAAGACGCCGCACTCGTCGAGCATTCGCCGAAGCCACTCGATCGATTCGCGCGGCCGCACGACAAGCTTCCGGTCGAGGATCGCCGCATCGAAGATCGGTGGCACGAACCCGTCGTCGAGTGAGCGCAGCCCCTGCACGAGCTCGCCGGCGGGCGGCTCGACCGCGACCACCTGCACCGTGGGCTTGCGCTCCTTGAGGAATCTGCCGACGCCCATGAGCGTGCCGCTGGTGCCGAGCCCGGCGACGAAGGCGTCGACCTCCGGGCAGTCCTCCCAGATCTCGGGTCCGGTCGTCTCGTAGTGCACGCGCGGGTTCGCCGGGTTGCCGTACTGGTACAACATGACGAGTGACGGGTCGTCGGCGGCGAGCTTCTCGGCCTTGCGGATGGCGCCGTTGCTGCCCTCGTCGCCGGGCGAGAGCACGATCTCGGCGCCGAAGATCTCGAGCAGCTGGCGCCGCTCGACCGACACGTTCTCGGGCATGACCGCGCGCAGGCGGTAGCCGCGGAGGCGCGCAACCATCGCGAGGCCGATGCCGGTGTTGCCCGACGTGGGCTCGAGGATCGTGTCGCCGGGCTGGAGGATCCCGTCCCGCTCAGCCGCGTCGACCATCCCGCGCGCCACCCGGTCCTTCATCGAGCCGCCGGGGTTCTGGCCTTCGAGCTTGGCGTAGATCCGTACGGCGGGGTTCGGCGACAGGGAGTGGATGCCGACGAGCGGCGTGTTGCCGATGAGATCGAGGATGGACTCCGCGTTCATGGCCGCGGGCGCGCCGCGCTCAGCCTCCGGCGACGGCGGGGAGGATCGAGATCACGTCGCCGTCGGCGACCTTGGTGTCGAGCTGGTCGAGATACCGGATGTCCTCGTCGTTGGCGTACACGTTGACGAACCGATGAAGGCTCCCATCTTCGTCGAGCAGCTGATCGCTGAGCCCGGGATACTGGGCGATCAGTTCGCCGAACAACTCGCCCACCGTCGTGCCGTCGACCGTCACCGCGGCGGCGCCGTCGGTGTGGGCGCGGAGCAACGTCGGCAAGCGAACTTCGACGGTCATGGGTACAGCGTATAACTCAGACACTGATTCCTTGGTCGCCGGCACCGCCGGGTCCACGGAGAACGATCGGCCAAGCCGTTGTTCTCCTATGGTCGGGATTCCAGGACGACGGGAACTTCGGCGACCTCGCCGTCACGGATGCGGTATGCACGTAGCTGGGGCGCGCCGTCACGCAGGCTGACAAGCAGGTAGATCCATCCCGGTTCGGGCGCCTGCCGGACGTCGGTCTCTGACGGGTAGGCGTCGGTATGGGTGTGCGAGTGCCAAACCCCGACGAGCTCCTCTCCCCTACTCTCGGCATCCCGCATGGCCCGAATGAGGTCGCGAGAATCGACGGTGTACGTGCGCGCCGACGCGTCGGCGTTGCTCGCCGGATAGACGCCGCTGACGCGGCCGGACGGCTCGCCCGCCAGTACCGGTCCCGCGAGGAGCCCGCAGGCCTCGAACGGCAGGCCGTCGTAACAGTGCGCCACGATGCGGCGGTACTGCTCCTCCGACAGTCGCAGGGTCGGCGACGTGAACGCTTGGGTCAGGCCGACGCCTCCGAGATCGCGCGCCACACCCGCTCAGCCGAGGCCGGCATGTCGACATGGCGTACGCCGAGGTGCGAAAGCGCGTCGACGACCGCGTTCTGGACCGCGGGGGTCGAGCCGATGGTGCCCGACTCGCCGATGCCCTTGGCGCCGAGCGGGTTCAGTGGCGTCGGCGTCTCGGTGTGCAGGAGCTCGAAGCTGGGCAGCTCGGCCGCGCTCGGCATCGCGTAGTCCATGAGCGTGCCGGTGAGCGGATTGCCGTCCTCGTCGTAGATGAACTGCTCGTACAACGCCTGCGCCGCACCCTGGGCGATGCCGCCGTGCACTTGACCGGCCGCGAGCATCGGGTTGAGGACGCGGCCACAGTCATCGACCGCTATGTGGCGGAGCAGCTCGACGCGGCCGGTCTCGGTATCTACCTCGACAACGGCGATGTGGGCACCGAACGGATAGCTCGCTTCACCCTGGTTGAAGTCGAGCGCCGCCGCCAGTCCCGGCTCCATTCCGGGCGGCAGCTTCGCCGGCTCGTGCGCGGCGGTGGCGACAGCCGACCACTCGAGTGCGGTCGCGGGAACGCCGGCGACACCGAGGCGGCCGTCGTCGGTGAGGACGATGTCGTCAGCACTCGCCTCGAGCAGGTGCGCGGCGATCTGCTTCGCCTTCTCGAGCACTTCCTCGCTTGCGCGATAAACCGCGCTGCCGCCGATCTGGAGAGACCGCGAGCCCATCGTGCCGCTGCCCCTCGGGACGAGCGCGGTGTCCGACTGGATGAGCCGCACCCTCTCCATGGGCACGCCGAGCAGCTCCTGGACAATCTGCGCGAACGCGGTCTCGTGCCCCTGCCCGTGGGCCGAGGTTCCGACGGTGGCGGTCACCATTCCGTCCGGGTGCACCTCGACGTTGGCGTACTCCTGGAACAGCCCGCCGGCGGTGACTTCCACGTAGGTCGAGACGCCGATCCCGAGGACCCGAGGGTCGCCGCGGTCGCGCCGCGCCTTCTGCTCGGCGCGCAGGTCGTCGTAACCGGCGATGCGCACGGCCTCGTCGAGGGCCTTGCCGTACTCCCCGACGTCGTAGTTCGCGCCGGTGACCGTCGTCAGCGGGAACTCTTCAGGTGGCAGAAAATTCGCCCTCCGGAGCTCGACCGGGTCGATGCCGAGCTCGACCGCGGCTATGTCGACGATGCGCTCGAGCATGGAGGTGGCCTCCGGCCGTCCGGCACCCCTGTACGCGCTCGTGGTCTGCGTATTGGTCGCGGCGGCGCGGCTGTTGCACTCGACCTTGGGGATCTTGTACACGCCCTGTGCCATCGAGCGGGTCAGGAACGGAAGGAACGCGCCGATCGCAGGGTACGCGCCGCCCTCGTTGATGATGCGAACCCGGAGCGCGGTGAACGTGCCGTCGCGCTTCAGGCCGAGCTCCACGTTCTGGATCTGCCCGCGTCCGTGGGTCATGGCGATCATGTTCTCGGAGCGCGTCTCCGCCCAGCGGACGGCCCGACCGTGCTCGAGCGCGAGCTTGGCCGCGATCACGTACTCGACGTAGCAGCCGGTCTTGGCGCCGAAGCCGCCGCCCACCGCCGGCGCGATGATCCGAAGCTGCTCCGGCTCGAGGCCGACCGACGTCGCGAGGGTGTCGCGGACGCCGTACGGCGACTGGGTCGGGACCTGGGCGACGAGGCCGTCGCCGTCGGGGACTACCAGCACGCCGTTGGGCTCCATCGGCACCGGGGCGACGCGCTGGTTGACGAAGCGTCCCGAGACGACGACATCGGCATCGGCGAAGATCTCCGGGTCTTCACCAAAGTTGAACTCGATGCACAGGTTCGAGTCGTGGTCCTCGAACAGGAGCGGTGCGCCGTCGGCGAGCGCCGCCTCGGGATCGACGATGCTCGGCAGCGGATCGTAGTCGACGATCACCATCTCGGCCGCGTCGACCGCTTGGGCGCGGGTTTCGGCAAGAACGGCGGCCACGATGTCGCCGACGAATCGCACCCGTTCGGTCGCGAGCGGTGGGCGTGAGAACGCCGGCGGCAACATCACGAAGCCCTGCATGGGTTCGAGCGCAATGTCTTGCGCGGTGACGACGGCGACGACCCCCGGCGCGACGGCCGCCTCGCTCGTGTCGATGCTCTCGACGCGGGCATGGGCGAACGTAGACCGCACGAACGCGACATGAAGCGCGCCATCAGACGTCAGGTCGTCGACGTAGCGGGCCTCACCGGACAGAACTGCAGGGTCCTCCTTCCGGAGGACGGGATGGCCGAGGATCGATCCGGAGGTCGCCACCTCAATCAGCCGCAGCCGCCACGACGGCGTCGACGTGATCACGCTGGGCGGCGTCGAACTGCTCGGCGATCTCCTCGTCTTCCTTCATTGCCGCGTCCAGGTCGGTGTCGGCGAAGCCGATCACGCCCATGTCGTTGAAGGCAGCCTGGATCTTCGGTCCCCAGAGCCCGATGTCGCGCAGCGTCGGCACGATGCGGGCGAAGAGGAACCCGCGGAACTGCTGCTGGGACTCGCTGTTCGTCACGTACTCGATGCACTCGTCGACATCGAGGCCAAGGGTCTCCCACACCTCTTCGGCAAGGAACCGGTCCCGCATGCGGTAGCACGCGTCGATGCAGAACTCCTCCCGGTCGTCCCGCTCGGCCTGGGTCAGGTTCGGGTAGTAGTCGCGCAACGCGAGCCGGCCGAAGGTCACGTGCCGGGCCTCGTCCTGCATGACGTAGGCATTGAGGGCCTTGGCCAGCGGCTCCTTGGCATTGGTGCGAATCAAGCCGAACGCCGCGAGGGCCAGCCCCTCGATGAGCACCTGCATGGCCAGGTAGGTCATGTCCCAACGCGAGTCGGCAATCGCGTCGTTCAGGAGCGACTCGAGGTTCGGGTTGAGCGGGTAGGCGAGTTCGAGCTTCTCGTAGAGGTACCGGGAGTAGACCTCGACGTGCCGCGCCTCGTCGACGACCTGGGTGGCGGCGTAGAACTTCGAATCGACGTCGGGCACCGTCTGGACGATCTTCGCAGTGCAGATCAGTGCGCCCTGCTCCCCATGCATGAACTGGGAGAACTGCCATGCCGCGGCGTGGCGCTTGGCTTCGTTCCGCTCGGCGGGAGTCATCCGCTCCCAGATCGGCGAGCCGAAGATCGGCACCACCTCGTCGGGCGTGCCCAGCGGATCTTCGGGGTCGACGTCGAGCGACCAATCAAGGCGCTCCTTGC
>JBOGFL010000714.1:0-2585 GCA_050743285.1 Acidimicrobiia bacterium | reverse complement strand
TCGAGGAGTACGCCCGCGCCGGCGGGCCGGGGCGGATCGGGATCGTCGGCGAGGGACTGCTCGGCCCGACGTTGATCCACTTCGGATCGTCCGAGCAGCAGGCCCGCCATCTCCCGCCGATCCTCACCGGGGACGCGATTTGGTGCCAGGGCTACTCGGAGCCCGACGCCGGCTCCGACCTCGCCGGGGTCCGCACCCGAGCGGTCCGGGACGGCGACGAGTGGATGGTGACCGGGCAGAAGGTCTGGACCTCGCTCGCGCACTGGGCCGACTGGTGCTTCGTGCTGTGCCGCACCGATCCCGACGCGCCTCGCCATCGCGGCCTCTCATATCTCCTGGTGCCGATGCGCCAGGAGGGCATCGAGATCCGACCTATCGAGCAGTTGACGGGTACCTCCGAGTTCAACGAGGTCGTCTTCGACGGAGCCCGATCCGCGATCGCCAACGTGGTCGGACAGGTGAACGACGGCTGGCAGGTGGCGATGGGCACACTCGCGTTCGAGCGGGGCGCGTCGACACTCGGCCAGCAGCTGCAGTTCGAGAACGAGCTACGCCGCATCACCGCGGTCGCGCGTGCCAACGGGAGCGCCGGCGAACCGGTGATCCGGCAGCGCCTGGCACGCGCATGGCTCGGGTTGTCGATCATGCGCTACCACGCGCTGCGGTCGCTGCCCGCCCTCGAACGCGGCGAGGTCACACCGGCGACCTCGGTACACAAGCTCTACTGGGCGACGTACCACCGAGAGCTCGGTGAGCTCGCGGTCGACGTGCTGGGCCCGGACGCGCTCGTCGCCGATGCGGCGCCCTACGAGTTGTCGGCACTCCAGCGCCTGTTCTTGTTCAGTCGCGCCGACACGATCTACGGCGGATCGAACGAGATCCAGCGCAACGTGATCGGCGAGCGGGTCCTCGGCCTCCCCCGGGAACCGAAGGTGGAAGCTTGACCACCTCGGTGCCGCCCTACCCGCCCGCCCACGGCCTCCTCGCGGGCAAGACCGTGGTTGTCACCGCAGCCGCCGGCGCCGGCATCGGCATCGCGACCGCAAAGCGCTGCGCCGAGGAAGGCGCGGAAGTCGTCGTGAGCGACCACCACGAACGGCGTCTGGGCGAGGCCGCGGCTTCGCTCGCAGGAGTACTCGGACATCAGCCGCTGGCGATCCGTTGCGACGTCACCAACGAGCAGGACGTCCAGTCCCTCATCGACCGCGCCGCTGCCGAGCACGACGGTATCGACGTGATGGTGAACAACGCCGGGCTCGGCGGCACCAGCGACCTCGTCGACATGACCGACGAGCAATGGCAAGCGGTGCTCGACGTCACCCTCAACGGAACATTCCGCTGCACGCGCGCGGCGTTGCGCGACATGATGCCGCGCCGCCGGGGTGTGATCGTGAACAATTCGTCGGTCCTCGGTTGGCGTGCCCAGCGGGGGCAGTCGCACTACGCCGCCGCCAAGGCAGGCGTGATGGCGCTCACCCGCTGTGCCGCAATCGAAGCGGCACCGGCCGGTGTGCGAGTCAACGCCGTGTCACCGAGCCTCGCTCCCCATCCGCACCTCACCAGAGTCATGAGCGAAGATCTACTTGCAGAGATGGAACAGCAGGAGGCGTTCGGGCGGGGCGCCGAGCCGTGGGAGGTTGCCAACGTGATCGTGTTCCTCGCCAGCGATTACTCGTCGTACATGACCGGCGAGGTCGTCAGTGTGAGCAGCCAGCACCCGTGAGCATCGTGCGGCGGGGCGGGTTGGGGCTGATGGCGGTCGCGCTGGTAACTGCAGGCCTGGCGTTCGCCGTCGCCGATCCGCATCCGAAGGTCGCAGCCGCCGCCGGCCGGCCGAAGATATTCTTGTACGGCGATTCGATCGCCTGGGAGGCGCGCGACTGGTTCAAGGACATGATCAACATCTCGGGCGGCGCGGCCAAGATCCGGACCTTCCCCGGGGCCGACCTCTGCGCGTGGCTCTCGCACATCCGAAGCGATGTGCGCCGTCCGCTCGCAAGCGCCGCGGTCCTCGAATTTGGTGGCGTCGGCTTGGCCTCGTGCCTCGACCACGCCGGTGAAGGACCGACCGAGAACGTCCTCCAGGAGTACCGCGAAGACACCGCCAAGGTGACGCGCCTCCTCGCCCGTTTCGGGCTGCGCGCGTACTGGGTGGCCCCGCCCGGACCGGTCGGTGCCGCCGGTCCCTCGTGGATGTTCCCGGTGTTCAGGAAAGGCGTGAAAGACGCCGGCTACGACGGCGCCACAGTTGTCGACGGCGGCAAGCAGCTCAGGAAGCGCGACACGAAGAAGTACACACTGACCCGACCGTGCCTGCAGTTCGAGACGTCGTTTCACGGCTGCGACGCGCGCAGGCGCATCATCGTCCGCAATCCTGACGGTGGTCACTTCTGTCCTGTCCCCGACTTCGTGGACTGTCCGATGTACAGCTCGGGCGCGTGGCGGTTCTCGAAGAACATGGCCGCGAACCCCGTGCCCGACCTTGGTCTGACGCCGGGGCTTTTCCGTGAGGTCGCCGACGCCCACGCCGCCGAGGCGGCCGTGAACGCGCCGGCGGGTGCGCCCACCACGCCGCCGGCCACGAC
>JBOGFL010000713.1:0-3526 GCA_050743285.1 Acidimicrobiia bacterium | reverse complement strand
GTTCGAGGACCCCGCCGCCGGCGGCCCGGCGCCCTTTCACGTGTGGCAGCGGGCGGTCGCGGACGGCTTCTCGCCGGTCTCGGCAACCGGCAGCCTGCGCGTGCTCGGCGCGGCGTGATCTCTCCCTGACCGGGCCGCGCTTCGCCGGGGTGGTGGGCGGGAAGGGGGGCTAGGCGAGGTCTCCCGTGCGCCGCAAGGTGAACTCCGCCGCCAGCACCTCGTCGGCGTCGAGCCCGATGGGCAGGCCCTCGCCGCGGAAGAAGCCCGCCGTCAGCCCGGTGCCGCCGAGGGCATTGGCGGCCAGCACGACCGCGGCCGAGTTCCAGGTCGGCTGCTCGACTGGGAACAGCTCGCCGTCGAGGTCGAAGGCGCCGGCTTCGAAGTTTGCCCCGGTCCAGTAGCCGCCGCCCTCGGCGCGCAGGAACTGCACCCAGGTGAACAGGTCGAGAGCCCGGTCGCGCTCGCCGACCGCGTCGAGCGCGAGGACCAACTCACACGTCTCGGCCGCGGTGACCCACGGCCGGTCCGAGACGCACCGGACGCCCCGACCCTCGACGACGAATGTGTCCCAGTACTCCTTGATCCGGTGCTCGGCGGCCGCGCCGCGTAGCGCCCCGCCGAGGATCGGGTAGTACCAGTCCATCGCCCAGCGGGCCTTGTCGAGGAACACCTCGGGCCGGTACTCGATCGCATGCGCGAGCGAGCCGAGCGAGAGCTCCCAGTCGGGGCGTTCCCACCCGAGATGCTCGGCGAGGACGATCGCGCACCGCAGGCTGGCGTGGATGCTCGACGATCCGGTGAGCAGCGCGCCCTTCCACACGCGCTTTTTGGGGTCGGCGTCCCAGGCGATCTCGCCGGTGTCAGCCTGGTGGTCGAGCGCGAAGTCGACGGCCCGCTCGACCGAAGGCCAGAAGCGGACAAGGAACGCGTCGTCCCCGGTCGAGAGGTAGTGGTGTAGCACACCGTTGGCGATGTAGCAGGTGACGTTGGTGTCGAGGGCGTGGTCCTTCACCTCGTCACCGATGTAGTAGGCGTGCCACGCGCCGTCGTGCCGCTGGATGCCGCGCAGCCACTCGTAGCCAAGTTCCGCTTCGGCGTGGCGCCCGCCCACGTCGAGGGCCATCGCCGCCTCGACCAGGTTCCAGGGATCGGTGTGGTGGCCGGGGATCCACGGGATGTTGCCGTCGGGCAGCTGGACGGCCGCGATGGCGCCAACCGTGTCGGCGACCTCGTCCGCGGTCAGCACCCCCGGAACCGTGGGCAGGTCACGCGGCGGCACGGGTCGCCTCCGGTGTCGTGGGGACGGCCCCCCCGGGCTTGTTGGCGTAGACCACCAAGCTCTTGCCGAACAAGGGGGAGAGCGTGCGCTCGACCACGCGGGTCCAGCGGGGCTGGTTGGTGAGTTCCCACACGAGGAAGTCGTGGTAGCGGCGGACGAGGAAGGCGCCGGTGTTGTCGACGCCGTGCGCGCACTTGATCCACCAGTACGGGGAGTGGAGCGCGTGGACCCGGTGCGAGCCCGCAACCGTCATGCCGGCGTCGGCGAGCTTGTCGAAGAGCTCCTGGACCTCGAAGATACGGATGTGCCCGCCCGGCGTGTCGTAGTACGCGGTGTCGAGTGCCCAACAGATTCGCTCGGGTCGGGCGGCCGGAACCGTCGCGGCCAGGCGCCCGCCGGGACGCAGCACCCGGACCAGCTCGCGCATGGCCACGGTGTCGGACCACAGGTGCTCGAGGACTTCGGACGCAATGATTCGGTCGAACGCCGCGTCGGGGAATGGAAGGTTCAACGCGTCGCCGCGTACGGCGGCGTCGAGGGTATCGCGAGGAACTTCGCCCGCCTCGAGCATCGCGCCGGCGGTCGCACGCACCCGGCTCAGCTCCTCGAGGTCGAGATCGAGTGCGACAACTGTCGCGCCGCGACGCAGTGATTCGAACGCGTGGCGACCGGCCCCGCAGCCGAGGTCGAGGAGGCGGTGCCCGCGCTCGAGACCGAGACGGTCGAAGTCAACAGTGAGCATCGCTCAGGCCGCGCTCCGCGGGCCGAGCAGCAGCCGGTACTGGTCGACGGTCCGCTCGGCGGTTCGCCTCCATGTGAACCGCTCGAGCGCGCGCGTCCGGCCCGCGGCACCGATCCGCCCACGCAGCTCGGCGTCGCCGAGCGCGCGGAGCAGCGCGGTGGCGAGCGCGGACGGGTCAGCCGGCGGCACCGTCAGCGCCGACCCACCGTTCTCACCCACCACCTCGGGGAGCGCGCCACCGGTGGTGGCGACGACCGGCACGCCGCACGCCATCGCCTCGACGGCCGGAAGCGAGAATCCTTCGTAGAGCGACGGCACGACCGCCACCTCGGCCTCGGCATAGAGCTCCACGATGCGCTCGGTCGTCACGCCGTGGACGAACTCGACCGCGCCGGTGAGCCCGAGCCGCTCGATCAGCGCCGGCATGCGGCTCTTGCCCTTGGGCTTGCCGATGACGACGAGGTGGGCGTCCTCCCGTTCCGTCCGGACCTTGGCCAGCGCCTCGAGCAGCGGCGCCAGGCCCTTCATCGGGACGTCGGCGCTGGCAGTGGTCATGAGCCGGCCCCGGGCCCGACCGATGTCGGGCCGGGGGGAGAACACCTCAGGGTCGACGCCGACGGGAACGACGTGCAGCCGATCAGCGTCGACGCCCATGCGGGCGACGATGTCGCGTTTCGACGACTCCGATACGGTGATGACACGGGGGATCGTGCGGGCCACGCGCGCCTGCATCCCGAGGAACCCGTACCAGCGGCGCAACGTGAAGCGGCGCCACGCGTTCTTGGTGTGGGCGAGGTCGAGGTCACGGTCGACCGTGATCGGGTGGTGGAGCGTGGCCAGGACGGGCCAGCCTTCGTCGATCATTCGGGCCACGCCGGTCCCGAGGCACTGGTTGTCGTGGATGAGGTCGAAGTCTTGCCGGCGGTCGCGTAGCAGCCGTCGCGCTCGAAGGCTGAAGGTGTACGGCTCGGGGAAGCCGGCCCCGCACATGATCCCGAACTCGGCGACGTCGGTCGCGGTGCGGAACTCCCACGGCCACGGCACCCGGAAAGGGTGCTCGGGGCGGTACAGGTCGAGGCTCGGCACCCGGATGAGCTGCTCCGGTTCGTCGAGCTCGGGGTACGGCTGTCCCGACAGCACCTCGACGTGGTGCCCGAGTCGGTCGAGCTCCCGAGCGAGGTACCGCGTGTAGACGCCCTGGCCGCCGCAGTGCGGGTTACCCCGGTACGACAGATAGGCAATGCGCAAGGGGTGCTCGGCCGGCGACATAAGGGGACCAGGCTACCTTCACAGGCCGTGACCAGCCCCGACGCGCCCGCCGCCGAATCGTACGAATCCGGACGTTCTGACGCGGAGTGCGGGGTCCTGTTGGCGCACGGTGCCGGGTCGGGGCGGGAGGCGCCCGTCCTGCGTGCGGTGGCGGCGGCGCTGGCGGGTATCGGCGTGCCATCGCTGCGCTTCGACTATCCGTACCGGCGCCGCGGCCGGCGGGCCCCGGACCGGCC
>JBOGFL010000712.1:0-6148 GCA_050743285.1 Acidimicrobiia bacterium | reverse complement strand
GGTGCAGACCGTGTTCAACCTCCTGGAGCAGGAGCCCGGCATTACGTTCGCGGCGGAGCCGGCGGTGCGGGACGGTCGGGTCGGCTTGATCGCCCGGGTACCGCACGCCTCGGATGTGTTGTCGGGCAAGGTCACGCGCGACACCAAGTTCGACGAAGACGACCACCGGGCCCATCGGAAGAAAGAGAACCTCCTCGATCTCTTCGACAAGGCCGACACGCTCGCCTATCTCCACGGCGCCGAAGCCGGGCGCACAATCGGCCAGGCCGCGGTCGCGGGAATTCTCGCCTTCGATGGTTTCACCACAGTGCTCCCGACGTGTGTGACCGTCGACGAAGTCCGGGAGTACGCGGCCGCGTCCGACCTGCCGCTGGCGGCCGACGAGAAGGCGCGCCTCGACGAGCTCTGGGGCGACAACTTCGGCGTCACCGACCGGTACGAGATGCCCCTGAAGTCGAGCACGGGGTAAAACGCGGGTGGCCCCCGTGCGACTTCCAGCCGACAAGCGACGGCGCCAGCTTCTCGACGTCGCCTGCCCTCTTTTCGCCGAGGGCGGATTCCACGCCACCGCCATGGACGATGTCGCGGTCGCCGCCGGCGTCACCAAGCCGGTTCTCTACCAGCACTTTCCCTCCAAGCGGGCGCTTTACGTCGAGCTGCTCGACGACGTCGGGCACCGGCTGCTCGCCGAGCTCCAGTCGGCGACCAGCCAAGCCACGTCGGGTCGCGAGCGCGTCGAGGCCGGCTTCACCGCGTACTTCCGGTTCGTGACCGACAACCCGCCCGCCTTCCGGCTCTTGTTCGGGGCGTCGGCGCGAAACGACACCGAGTTCGCCCGCGTCGTCGATCGCGTCCTCGACGAGGCCACGACCGCGATCAGCACTCTCATCGAGATCGACGCCGGTGCCGAGCACCGGCGGGTACTGGCGCACGCGCTGATCGGCGTCGCCGAGGCCACGAGCCGCGACGCGCTCGCGGGCGACCGCCACGACGCCGCCACGCTGGCCCAGTGGGTCTCCGAGCTCGTGTGGTTCGGGCTCCGGGGCGTGCGCTCCCAAGAGGAGCCGGAGCCGGTCGGCGGCCGCGACCGCGGCGCCGCCCCCGCCTGACACATCGACGTTCGGTGGGCTACGACGCGTTCCTCTCGTACAGCCACGCGGCTGACGGTCGTTTGGCGCCCGCGCTGCAGTCCGGGCTACATCGGTTCGCGAAGTCATGGCGGCAGCGCCGGGCGCTGCACGTGTTTCGGGACAAGACTGGTCTGTCGGCGAACCCCGGATTGTGGTCGTCGATCCAGGAGGTCCTGAACGACACCCGCTACTTCGTGCTCCTGGCCTCGCCCGAGGCGGCGCAGTCGCCGTGGGTCGACCGGGAGATCGAGTACTGGCGGGAGCACAAGCCGCCCAACACGATTCTTCCCGTCCTCACCGACGGCGAACTGGTATGGGACGACGCAACCAACGACTTCGACCGCACCCGGTCGACCGCGGCCCCGGCGGCGCTGTACGGCGCGTTCTCCGAAGAGCCGCTGTGGGCCGATCTCCGCTGGGCCCGAAGCGAAGAGGACCTGTCGCTCCGTCATGCTCGCTTCCGTGACGCCCTGGCCGAGCTTGCCGCGCCGATGCACGGACGCCCCAAGGACGAGCTCGAAGGCGAGGACGTTCGCCAGCAGCGACGCACGCGGCGCCTGGTTCGGGGCGCGGTCGGGGTGCTGGCGGTGCTCACGGTTGCCGCCGTCGCAGCATCGGTTTTCGCAGTGCGTAACGCCGAGCGGGCCGAGGATCGCCGCAAGCTTGCCGTCTCGCGTCAGCTCGCGGGCCAGGCGGAGGCCAACGCCGACGACGACCTCCAGCAGTCGCTCCTCCTCGCGGGCGAGGCCTATCGCATCGCGCCGACGGTCGAAGCCGAGGGTGCGGTGTTCGGCACCGGCAACGAGGCCACCGAGCTCCAAGCGGTCGCACCGCTGCACGACCTCGACGTCCCCGATCTCGTGCTCGTCCCCGACCGCGATCTCCTGATCTCGGCCGGCACCGAAGGCTCGATCGTGTACTGGGACACGAAGACCCACGAGGAGATCGAGCGCCTCGAAGACGTCCAGCCGGGCGTGGTGGCGTTGACCCACGATGCCGACTTCGCCACCGTCGCCTCGGTGAGCCTGAAAGGCGACGTGGTGATCTGGGATCTCGGCGACCCCGGCGTCGCCGACGAGTTCCGGCTCGAGCGGCGCGGCCAGATCTTCGACGCCGCCCTGTCGCCCGACGGCGGGACACTGGCCACGGTGCACAAGAACGGCCTCCTCGGCCTCTGGGACGCCGAGACCGGCGCGGCCGTCTCCGAGCCCGTCGTTGCCCACGAAGGCGCGCCGGTTGGCGTGGCTTGGGCTCCCGACGGGCAGGCGTTGGCGACAAGCGGCCAGAGCCCTGACTCCTCGATCGCGATCTGGGACCGGGCGCCCGAGCCGGTCGAGCGGGTCCGGTACTTCCACAGCCTCGGGCACTTTGCCGCCGCGCTCGCGTTCAGCCCCGACGGCGGGACCCTCGCGTCAGGCGGCACCGACGGGCTTGTCGCGCTGCAGGACCTGGACGCGGTCGAGCCATTTCAATCCCCCGAGATCCCCGCGTCGGCGCAGGGCCACTCTGCAGTTGTGAACGACCTCGAGTTCGCCAACAGAAACCTTGTCGTCTCGGTGGGAATCGACGGCCGCCTCCTGCGCTGGGACACCGGCACCGCGGTGACCTATCCCGACCGCCTGCGGATCCGCCCCGTCGGCCTCGACAGCGTGACGACGAGCGGCTCCTTGATCGCGACCGGCGCCGAGGACGGGACCGTCGCGCTGTACGACTTCGACGCGCCGCGCGTACCCGGCGAGGTCGTCGAGGTCGGCGCGGGCGTGCAGGAGCTTGCAGTCAGTCTGGGGGGCAACCTGATTGCGGTCAGCGACTCCGATAGCGCGGTTCGTTTCTGGGACACCGAAGCCGGTGAGTGGCGCGACGACGAGATCGATCTTCACAATCGGGTCGCCTGGTCTGCGGCCTTCTCACCCGACGGTGCGCACGTCGCGCTCGGGACGAACACCGGCGCGGGAACCATCGGTTTGTACACGATCGACGGCGACCTCGTCGGCACCACCGAGCAGGCGAGCGACGAGCAGGGCGTCGGCTACGCCGCCTTCAGTCCCGACGGCGACTACGTGGCAACAGGGGGGTTCAACAGCGAGGTGACGCTGTGGCAGGTAGGCGACGACGGTCTTTCGGATCCCGAGGTGATCTCCGATCAGTTCATCGGCGGCCTGGCCTTCGATCCCGACGGCGACGAGGTGGTGTTCGGCCAGATCACCACCGAGCTCAGCAGCGAAGTCGTCCACTACGACCTCGGCGAACGGGAGGTTGCCGACCGGCAAGAGATCGACACGTTCGTGACCGCCATCGAGTACGACGCCGCCGGCGACACGATCGCCACTGGGGAGACGAGCGGCGCGATCGCGATCTGGAACGCCGATGACGGTCGCCGGCTCGGCAGCCTGGTCGGCCACGCCGGCCCTGTGCTCGGGCTCACCTTCATCGACGACGGCGCCCGCCTCGTGTCGGGCAGCGGCGAAGGCGACGTCCGCCTGTGGGACGTCGCCTCGCGCCAAGCCGTGGGAGCGGAGTTGCTGGCGCACGAAGGCGATCTCGGTGCGTTCGCGGGCCATGCCGCGAGCAGCGTCGTGATGTCCGGCGGTCTCCAGGACGAGCGGATGGTGATGTGGCAGTTCGTCGTCGGGCCGGCTCTCACCCAGAACTGCGAATTGGCCGGACGGAACCTGACCCGGGACGAGTGGGAACAGTATCTGCCCGATGAGTCGTACCACGTCACGTGCGAGGAGTGGCCGCCCGGCGAGTAACGGTTCTGTTCCGACCGCCGGTAACCGTGCGCGATGAGACGGTCAAGGGATCCTGACCGGCGCCGCTCGACTGCGGACGCGAGCCGGCGTCAGGTCGGCCCCGGGCTCGGTCTTCGTCACCGACATCGCTCCGGAATCGCCCCGAGTATCTGCGCGAGAGTGGATCGATGCCCGACCCTGCGATCGAGGTCCATGCCCTCCGCAAGCGCTTCGGTGATGTCGTCGCGCTCGACGGCCTCGACCTGACGGTGGCGCCGGCGACGGTCTTCGGCCTGCTCGGGCCGAACGGCGCAGGGAAGACCACCGCGGTCCGGGCGCTGACCACGACCCTGCGACCCGACAGCGGTTCGGCGTCAGTGCTCGGCGTCGACGTGTGCGCCGACCCCGCCGCGGTCCGGGCGCGGATCGGCCTCGCGGGCCAGTCCGCGGCGGTCGACGAGAACCTCACCGGTCGCGAGAACCTCCGCCTCGTGGCGCAGCTCACCCACGTTCCCCGTCGGGTGTACCGCCCGCGCGTCGACCAGCTGCTCGAACGCTTCGATCTGTCCGAGGCGGCCGATCGGCCCGTGCGCACCTACTCGGGCGGTATGCGCCGCCGCCTCGACGTGTCTGCCGCGCTCGTACACCAGCCGCCGGTTCTGTTCTTCGACGAGCCGACGACCGGCCTCGACCCCGCCAGCCGAATGGAGCTGTGGGCGGTGATCGAGGAGCTCGTCGCCGCGGGCACGACCGTGTTGCTCACCACGCAGTACCTCGAAGAAGCCGACCGGCTGGCGAACCGGATCGCGGTAGTTGACCACGGCCGGGTCATCGCCGAAGGAACCGCCGCCGAGCTGAAGAACCGTCTCGGCAGCACTGTCATCGAGATCGGACTGGCCGACGCCGACGCCGCCACGCGCGCCTGCGGAGTTCTCGGACCCTTCGGAGTGAGCTGTGAACACGACGACCGAGCCGTGTACCTGGCGGTCGAAGACGCGCCGCACGCACTGGTGCAGGCGCTGCGTCGCCTCGATGCCGAGCAGTTGAGCCCGACCGCCATCAACGTTCGCGAACCGAGCCTCGACGACGTCTTTCTCACGCTCACTGGCCACCGGGCCGAGTCCGATGGCGAGCAAGACCCCGACGCCGTTCGCGAGCGGGGCGCCGCGTGACCGCCGCCACCGCGCTCGTCCCGGCCGCCGCCATCCAGCCGAAGCGGGGGCCGTGGATCGCCGCCCACGACGCGTTCGCGGTGACCAACCGCAATCTCATCGCGCTCCGACGCGTCCCGCAGCTGCTCGTCTTCTCGACGATCCAGCCTGTGATCTTCGTCCTGTTGTTTCGTTACGCCTTGGGCGGCGCCATCCAGGTTCCCGGCGTCCCGTACGTCGACTACCTCATGCCCGGGATCTTCGCCCAGACTGTCGTCTTCGGTGCGATGGGCACCGCGGTCGGGCTCGCCACCGATCTGCAGACCGGTATCATCGAGCGGTTTCGTTCACTGCCGATGGCCCGTTCGGCGGTGCTCGTCGGCCGCACCACTGCCGATCTCGCGCGCGACGCATTCGTCGTCGTGCTCATGGTCGTGGTCGGATTCGCGGTTGGGTTCAACTACTACACGAACCTGGCCGCGTTCCTAGCGTCCCTTCTGCTCGTGCTGCTCTTCGGGTACGTCATGGCGTGGATCTTTGCCGTCGTCGGTCTCGCGGTCGGTGATCCCGAAGCCGCACAGGCGGCGGCCTTTCCGATCATGGCCCCGCTCGTCTTCGCGTCGTCGGCGTTCGTGCCGATCTCCTCGATGCCGGGCTGGCTCCAAGACTTCGCCAACCACCAACCCTTGACGGCCACCGTCAATGCCGCCCGGGCGCTCGTGCTCGGTGGCCCCACGACCGAGTTCGTCGTCAGGGCGCTGGCCTGGGACATCGGGCTCCTCGCACTCGCGGCCCCGCTGGCGGTGTGGTGGTACCGGCGCGTCACGTGACGCGGGCGGGCACCGCGCTTCGTTTCGCGTCGGCCGCAGCCCAACCTCCAGCGGCGGCAGACTGTCCCGATGGCCGACCGGCGCGAGACGCGCTACCCGCAGAGCGGCGACGCCTATATCGCCTACCAGACCCTGGGCTCGGGGCCCACCACGCTGCTCATGTCGTCGTACGGCACAATCTCGGTCGACGCCTTCGACGACGAACCACACTTCGTCCGGTTCACGGAGGGGCTGGCATCTTTCGCCCGCATCATCCGCTACGACCGGCGCGGTGTCGGGCTCTCTGATCCCATCGAGCCCTCAGC
>JBOGFL010000711.1:0-6883 GCA_050743285.1 Acidimicrobiia bacterium | reverse complement strand
CGTCGGCTCCCGTCGCGGTGAAGCCGGGAGACGCGCTGGAGGTGCGCCTCGACAGCCACTACCGCAAGCGCGGCGGAGCCCAGCAGGGCTCGGTCACGGCCGTCTTCGACGACGGGACCGAGACCGTGCTTCGCGCACTCTCCGACACCGACGAGGAGTCCGCCCAGCTTCGGCTGCCCGTCACGGTGCCAACCGGAGCATCCGCGATGACCGTCCGGTTCGCCTTCGACGCCTCTGCCACCGCGGGATCGTGGATGCTCGATGACGTACAGGTCGTGCGCCCGCTCGCCGCACTCGCCGCCGGAGTCGACGCGAAGGCCGTGGTCGACATCTTCAGCGACGTGCAGGGTGCGACGACCCGGCTGAGCCAGAACGTGCTGCCGGGATTCCGCGCGATGGAGCAGACCGCCGACGTGCTGGTGTCGAACGGCGACCTGGTGAGCAACGGCTCGACCGCCAACTACAACGCCTACCTTGCGGCGCTCGCCGCGGGTGGTGGTGGCGAATACGACACCGTCGTCTCGACGATCGGCAACCACGAGTACTACGGCAGCGACGGATCGAGCACCTATCAGAAGCGCTTCCTCGACTCGACGGGCATGCGCGACGTCGGCGGGCAGGGCGGGCTGTGGGGCGAGGTGCTCGTCGACGGTGAGCTTCCGCTGATCTGGATCGGCAGCGAGTTCTACGACTACGCGGCGAAGACCGGTTCCGGCCCGTTCGTCGACTTCAGCCAGGAGCAGTTCACCTGGCTGCGTGACCGCCTCGCCTATTGGCGCGCGCAGGACAAGCCGGTGCTCCTGTTCTCGCACCACCTGCTGCCGTACTCGGTCTCCGGGTCGTATGCGCGGTTCTACAAGAACGACTACGGGCAGGAGGAGGCGCGGTTCGCTGCCCTCCTCGATCAGAACCCGAACGTCATCATGTTCAACAGCCACACGCACTGGTCGCCCACGCTGAACGACTGGAGCACCGAACTGCGCACCGACCCGACGCTCGCCCATGCCCCGACGGTCGTGAACACCGCGGCGGTGACGACCATGTACGGACCGAGCGGCGACTGGGAGGAGAAGGCCGTCGGCGGTGCCGACCCCGTCGGCCTCCGCGCCGCACTGTACGACGACCGCGTCCGCGTCACGGCGTACTCCTTCTCGACCGCAGGTGCGACCGAGGTCAAGCACATCGACGTTCCGCTGCCGACCGCTGCCCCCGTGGGGCCCGTCGATCCGGTCGATCCGGCTCTCGAGGTGAGCGCGCAGACGGTCGAGGCGGGTGGGCAGCTGACCATCTCGGGCACCGGCTTCCCCTCCGCCGCCGAGCTCGTCATCGAACTGCGTTCCACGCCCGTGCGGCTGGGGCAGGTCACGACGGCCGCCGACGGGAGCTTCCGCACCGCGGTGGCCATCCCGCCCGCGACACCGGCCGGTGCCCACACCCTCGCCGTGATCCTGCCCGACGACACGGAGTCGACCGCGGCGATCACCGTCACGCGCGCCGCGGACGGGTCGGGCGGAAAGACGCCGGGGTCAGACGGTGCGGGTGAGAACGCCACGGGCGGTGACCTTGCCACCACGGGCGGTGAGGCCGGATGGTATCTGCTCGGCGGTGGTCTGCTGCTCCTGACCCTCGGCGGGTATCTCCTCCTCCGGCGTCGCCGGGCCCGCGGCTGAGCTGTCGTCCTGGAACACCGCTCGATGGGCAAATCTCCCCATCGAGCGGTATTCCAGGACGCAGTTAGTATGAACGGGTGCTCCGTGGGTCCGTCGGACCCGCGATCGAGTCACTCCGAGAGTGTCACCCTGGGGGGAACCGGGAATGAAGGCGTTGTCATGGATGCGCGCGCGACCCAAGACATTGGCGTCCGCTGCCGGTGTCACCGTCGGCGTCATCGCCATCACCACGATGGCCTTCAGCTATGAGGGCTTCCCGACCACCAAGGTCGATCTGAACGACGGCGGCGTCTGGATCACCAAGACGTCGAGCCTGCTCGTCGGACACTTCAACAACGAGTCGACGGTTCTCGACGGCGGTCTGCGAACCACGGGCGAGAACTACGACATCCTGCAGGACACGAGCAACATCCTCGTCGTCGACGAGAACGCCTCGACCCTGACCGCCGTCGATCCTGCACGCGTCTCGCTCGGCGACTCCGCGAAGGTCCCCTCCTCCTCGAAGGTCGCACTGGGCAGTCGCACGGCTGCGATCCTCGACCAGAAGACCGGCGAACTGTGGGTCGTCCCTGCGCAGGGAGTCGCGTCGTTCGAGCCCGAGGTCAACGAGCCAGCCGCAGAGCTCGGTGCCGACGCCGATGTCGTCGTAGCCAAGGACGGCACGGTCTTCGGGCTCTCGTCCGAACGCGGCGAGGTCGTCACGGTTCCGGTCGACAACGAGGGTGAGGCCCTCGACGCCTCCACCGCATCCGTCGGCGAACTCGACGGGGCTTCCAAGCCGACCATCACGGTCGTCGGTCGCACGCCGGTCGTGCTCGACCGGAAGGCGGGCGTCGTGACCTCGCCGGGGGGCTTGCGCACCGAGATCCCCGGTGCCGACAAGGCCGTGCTGCAGCAGGCGTCCGAAGACGCGGGCGCGGTGGCGATCTCGACCGCCGGTGCCCTCGTGAGCGTGCCCCTCGATGGCGGCGAGCCGACCGAGGTCGACGCGGGCGGCAACGGAACACCGGCAGCTCCGGTGTGGCTGCGTGGATGCACCTACGGCGCGTGGGCGGGAACGGCGACGTTCATCCGCGAGTGCCCGGGGACGACCAACGACGTGAACGCCCACGTCGACGGCGCGGAGGACTCGAAGAGCCTCGTGTTCCGCGTCAATCGTGACGTCATCATCCTCAACGACGCCGTGGGCGGTGCCGCGTGGTTGGCGAACGAGAGCCTGCAGCGCGTCGACAACTGGAACGACCTCACCCCGCCGGAGGGCGAGACCGAGAACGAAGACGACTCGACCGAGGAGACCGTCGAGACCACGCTCCCCGAACGCAAGGAGGAGAACACGCCTCCGATCGCCGAGGACGACACGTTCGGTGTGCGCCCGGGTGTCACGACGATGCTCCCCGTGCTCGACAACGACAACGACCCGGACGGCGACGTCCTGGTCGCGACGCTCGCCGAGGCGCAGCCCTCGATCGGCACGATCCAACAGGTCCAGAACGGCGGATCGCTGCAGATCGCTGCCACGGAGGACGCGTCCGGTTCGACGACCTTCACCTACGAGGCCGATGACGGGCGCGGCGGCAAGGACACCGCCGTCGTCACCCTGACCGTCTATGACAAGAGCATCAACACCGCCCCGATGCCCAAGAGATCGACGACTCTCATGGTCGAGACCGGCGGCACGATCTCGTACAACATCCTCCCGGACTGGATCGACCCCGAGGGCGACGACGTCTACCTCAAGGACGTCGTGCCCGCCCCCGGCGACGAGGTCGATTTCAGCACCGACGGGCAGATCACCTACAAGGCCACGGCGAGCCAGCAGGGTCGTAAAGAGGTTCAGGTCACGGTCGCCGACGGATACGGCGAGACGGCCACAGCCACGGTGACGCTCGATGTACGCCCCGAGGGATCGACGAAACCCAAGACGAACGCCGACCACGTGGTGACCCGCGTCGGCGAGCAGGTCACCGTCGCCCCGCTCGCCAACGACACCAGCTCCGGACGCGAGCTGCTGCGTCTCGGACGCGTGAACGAGGTTCCCGGGGCGACCGTGCTGCCGGACGCACCCAACAAGACGTTCAGCTTCACGGCCGACGCCCCAGGCACCTACTACGTGCTGTATCTCGCTACCGCCGGTCCCGAGAGCGGCGAGGGAATCGTCCGGGTCGACGTGCTGGAGGCGGCGGAGACCGATCTGCCGCCGGTCGCGGTGCGCGATGTCGCGCTGCTGCCGACGGGCGGCGATGTGCTCATCGGTGTGCTCGCGAACGACGTCGACCCCGCCGGCGGCATCCTCGTGGTGCAGTCCGTCTCCATCGACGATGACGCTGGTGTCTCGGTGTCGGTCATCAACCACGAGACCCTCCGCATCACCGACCAGGGCTCGCTCACCGATCAGGCCCGCATCAAGTACCGCATCTCGAACGGCTCGAAGTCGGCCGAGGGCGAGGTCGTGGTGATCCCGATCCCCGCTCCCGACAAGATCCTCCAGCCGGTCGTGAACGACGACACGGCGGTCGTGCGTGCGGGCGACGTGGTCACGATCCCGGTGCTCGACAACGACACCCATCCGAACGACGACGTCATGCACGTCGTGCCGGAGCTGGTCGAGCCGCTCATCGATCCCGAGGACGGCGAGGCCTTCGTCTCGCAGGACACGATCCGCTTCAAGGCCGGCCCTGTGGCCAAGACCGTCTACCTCACCTACGAGGCCGTCGACTCCCGGCAGCAGAAGGACGCCGGCTACGTCACGATCCAGATCCTTCCGGTCGATGCGGAGACGAACGCCGCCCCCCGTCCGCAGGACCTGGTGGCGCGCGTGCTCGCGGGATCGACGGCGAACATCGCCGTTCCGCTCGACGGCATCGACGCCGACGGCGATTCGGTCGAGCTGATCGACATCGCCTCGAGCCCCACCAAGGGGCGCATCATCGAGACCGCGCAGAACTACTTCACCTACGAGGCGTTCGACGACTCGACTGGCGTCGACGTGTTCCGCTACCGGGTGCGCGACCGTCTCGGCAAGGAGGGCATCGCCACGATCCGGGTGGGTGTCGCGCCGGGCGAGCAGATCAACCAGCGGCCCTTCGCAGTGAAGGACGCGGTCGTCGTGCGGCCGGGCCGTGAGATCTCGGTGCCGGTGATGGCCAACGACTCCGACCCCGAAGGCGACAAGATCACCCTCGTCAAGGACGGCCTCGAAGTGCCGACCGACACGGGGATCACAGCCCGCGTCTCGGGTGACCGGGTGCTCGTGCAGGCACCGAACCGCGAACTCGAGACCTCTCTGCAGTACACGATCCGCGATGCCCGTGGGGCGGAGGCGACCGCTGCACTGCAGATCACGGTCGATGAGAACGTGCCGTTGCAGGCGCCCATCGCCCGCGACGACCGAGTGCGGCCGACCGACCTCACCGACGGCACGATGAGCGCCGACCTCGACATCCTCAAGAACGACGAGGATCCGGACGGCACGACCGATCGCCTCAAGCTCGTGCTCGGCGAAGGCGCGACGCAGCTGGAGAACGGCAAGGTGCGGGTCACGGTGACGGAGAGCCTCCAGCTCATCCGCTACACCATCACCGACCAGGACGACCTCGCCGCGTCCGCGTTCATCTTCGTCCCCGCAGAGGCTGATCTGCGGCCGATCCTCGACTCGACCAAGCCGCTCGAGGTCATGAGCGGCGAGACCAGGCAGATCCCGCTCTCCAAGTTCGTCACCGTCGCCGGTGGAGGAACCGCGCGGATCACCGAGCACGCCAAGGTGAACGCCGTGTACGCGAACGGCGACGACCTCGTGAAAGACGAGACGACGCTCGTCTACACCTCGGCAGAGGGCTACTTCGGACAGGACTCGCTGACCTTCGAGGTGACCGATGGCACCGGCCCCGACGACCCCGAGGGGCGCAAGGCCACGCTGAGCATCCCGATCAACGTGCTGCCGCCGGAGAACCAGCAGCCCGAGTTCATCGGCGCCGAGGTCATCGTCGCGCCGGGGGAGAAGGCATCGACGCTCGACCTCGCCGCGTTGACGACCGACCCCGATCCGGAAGACGAAGGCAAGCACAAGTACAAGTACGTCAGCGGTGCGGGCAAGGGCATCACGGCCAAGGTCGACGGTTCGGATCTGCTCGTGGAAGCGTCGTCGGAGGTCGAGAAGGGCACCGTCGCATCTCTGAAGATCGAGGTGACGGATGGGACGACCGAGCCGGTCAGCGGCACCGTGACGGTGCGCGTCGGCGCCTCGACCAGGCCGCTGCCCGCCGCCAACACCGACACGATATCGGAAGCGGATCAGGGCAAGAGCATCCCGGTTCCGGTGCTGGCGAACGACTACAACCCCTTCCCCGAGACGCCGCTCAAGCTGATGACGGCCGTGACCGAATCGGGCTCCGGCGGTGCGACCGTCAAGGGAGATCAGGTCATCGTGACACCCGACCCGAGCTTCGTCGGCACCATGGTCGTGCGCTACCGCATCCAGGATGCGACGAAGGATGCCGACCGCGAGGCCAACGGCCAGATCGTCGTCACGGTGCAGGGCGTACCGGAGGCCCCAGGGACTCCGACCGTGTCGAGCGTGCAGGACCGCACCGTCGTCGTCTCGTACGGTGCGCCCTCCAACAACGGCGCCGAGATCACGAAGTACACCGTCAAATCGGTCGGCGGCAACCCGTACACGAAGGAATGCCAGTCGACGACCTGCACCCTCGACGGGCTGACCAACAACGTGGAGTACACGTTCCAGGTGACCGCGACGAACCGCGTGGGCGAATCGAAGCCGTCGGGTACCTCCGCCGTTGCCCGGCCGGATGCTCGCCCCGACACCCCGAACCCGCCGACCCTGAAGTTCGGCGACAAGTCGCTGGCCGTCAGCTGGACGACTCCGACGACCCCCGGCTCGCCGGTCGAGAGCTACACGCTCGAGATCTCGCCCGCCCCGCCGTCCGGCGTCTCGCAGAAGCAGGCCACCGGCAACTCGATGACCTGGGAGGGCCTCGAGAACGGATCGAACTACCAGATCCGTGTTCAGGCCCACAACCGTGCACCCGAGCCGTCGAGCTGGAGCGGCTGGTCGGCCGTCGAGGTACCGGCAGGTCCGCCGTTGCCGCCCGCGGCTCCGACCACCGCTGAGATCAAGTCGGTGGGCAACCAGGCGCAGATGCAGGTGAGCTGGGAGCACCCGAACAACAACGGTGACACGATCCGCTCGTACCAGC
>JBOGFL010000710.1:0-3199 GCA_050743285.1 Acidimicrobiia bacterium | reverse complement strand
GCGACCCGGAACGGTCCGGTGACCTCGTAGGTGAGCCCGCCATCCCCGCCGCGCTGGGATGAGAAATAGAGGCGATGCCCGGCCGGGTCGAAAGCCGGGCCGGTGAGCTCCGACCCTTCCTGTTCGGTCACGCGCGCAAAGGGCTCGGCCACGCCATCGGTTCCGACGATCACGACCTCCATGTCGCCGCCGTCCTCGACGACCCACAGATCACCGTTGGGGGTGATGGTGACGTTGTCGACGCCGGTCAGGACCGGTTCGGCGACGGTGGATGCGTCGTACGCCACGTGGAGCGACGAGTTGCGGAGATCGATCCGCCACACACGGTTGTCGCCCTTGGTCGTGACGTTGACGCGATCCCCTGCCGCGCAGATGCCCTCGCCACCGTCGAAACGGGTAGCGCCGGCAATCTGCTCCCGGGTCGGCGTGTCGTCAGGACCGGGATTCGGCTCCGGCACCTCGACCCACCGCAAGCCGTTCTTGGCGTCCAGCTCGTCGACGACCGCGACCTCGAGTCGCCCGTCGGTCAGATCGCGCGGGCTCGCCGGAGTGAACCTGTACAGCGCCCCATCCTCGACGTCCTCGGTGAGGTAGAGGCGCTCGTCCGCGACCGCGACCGCTTCGTGCGTGAAGGTTCCCAGTGCCGGCCGGGCCACGCCCGGTTCGTCGCCCGACGGGTCGCACTCCCAGACGCGGCCGGCGTCCGTTTCTTCGCACGACAACCAGGTGCCCCACGGCGTCGCGCCGCCCGCACAGTTGGTGCTGGTTCCCGTGAGAATCGGGTAAGCAGCGACGATGTTCGCGCCGCGGTCGAAGCGGAGCGCACCGACCCCCCCGCCGTCCGGCACCTCACTGTTCGACACGTACACCCAACCGCCATTGTCGGTGGCGAAGGTCGCGCCCCCGTCCGGGAAGATGTGCCACTCATAGTCGGTGCCCGGGACCCGTTCGCCGGCCCGCGCGACGACCCGGCCCGAGAAGCCGTCCGGCAGCGCGAGCCCGTTGGCGTCGGGAGGGCGGAGCGGTCCGTAGCGGACCGGTTCACCCTCCGGCTCTCCGGTCGTCGTCGGGATCGCGCGATCACTCGAAGAATCCGAACACGCGCCGAGGGCGACCGCGCCTGCAGCCAGCAGTGTGAGTTGCAGGAACTCCCGCCGCTCCACGAGCCCCAGTTTCGCCGCGAGACCGCGGCCGGGCAAGGGCCCTCCTCTACATTGCTACCCATGACGATGGAACAGTTTCGGGTCGACGGCAGGATCGCGGTGATCACGGGCGGAGGGAGGGGCATCGGCGCCGCCTCGGCGCGGGTGCTCGCGGAAGCCGGGGCCGACGTCGTGCTCACCGCACGCACTGAGGCTCAGCTCGAAGAGGTGGCGGCCGCGGTACGCGAGCTCGGCCGGCGGGCAGTCGTCGTCCCGTCGGACGTCTCGGAGACGGGTGCGCTCGAAGGGCTGGTGGCGGCCGCGGTCGACGAGCTGGGCGGTATCGACCTCGTCGTGAACAACGCGGGCGGAGCGATGCCGCGCCCGTTTCTCGACACCAGTCCCCGATTCTTCGAGGAAGCATTTCATTTCAATGTCACCACCGCCTTCGAGCTCAGCAAGCATGCGGTGCCGCACATGCTCGAGCGGGGCGGCGGCGCGATCGTCAATATCTCCTCGGCGATGGGCCGGCTCACTGATCGCGGCTACGTCGCGTATGGCACCGCCAAGGGAGCCCTGTCGCACATGACCCGGTTGATGGCATCCGACCTCGCGCCCCGAATCCGCGTCAATGCGATCGCGGTCGGTTCGGTGGCGACTTCGGCGCTCGAAGTGGTGGTCACGAATGACGACCTGCGGGAAGAGATGATCAGCCGCACCCCGCTGAAACGGCTCGGCGAACCTGACGACATCGCGCTCGCGGTGCTGTACCTTTCCTCGCCGGCGGGGAGCTTCTTGACGGGCAAGGTGCTGGAGGTCGACGGCGGGCTGGAGTTCCCGAACCTGGAGCTCGGCCTGCCCGACCTGTAGTCAGGCGTCGGCGATCACGGCATCGCCGCGTTGCGCCGTTGAGGGTGCGCCGAACCCCGCGGAACGGCGTGGCGACTCGCCGCACTCATGGACGAGCTCAGCTGCAACTCGTCGCCCACCGCGGCATGCTCACCCGCACCGAGGCGCTCGCCCACGTCCGCATCGCCGCCGAGCAGGAGGTTGGCACGAAGATCTAGGTTTCCCGGCGTGAACTTCTTCTTCTTTCACCTCATGCCGTGGCCCTACCTTCCGCCACCGCGCGAGTTTCTCGCCGAACACGAAGCGGCTTGGGTCACGCTGCCTAACTCGCTGTACGACCCGGTCAAGGGCCAGGCGCTCTACTCGCGGTACCTCGACGAACTCGTCTACGCCGAGGAGCTCGGGCTGGACGGCGTCGTCGTCAACGAGCACCACCAGAACGCCTACGGGCTCATGCCCTCGCCGAACATCATCGCCGCCGCGCTCACGCAACGCACCGACCGGGTCCGCATCTGCGTACTCGGCAACGCGCTCCCCCTCTACCAACCGCCGACGCGTGTTGCCGAGGAGTACGCGATGCTCGACGTCCTGTCGGGCGGACGGCTCATCGCCGGCCTCGTCGTGGGCGGAGGCCCCGAGTACTACTCGTACAACGTCAACCCGACCGAAGCGCGAGGCCGCTTTCGCGAAGCCGTCGACCTCGTGCTCCGGGCGTGGACGGAGCCGGGACCGTTCCAGTTCGACGGCGACTGGTACCACCTGCCGTACGTCAACCCGTGGCCCCGTCCCCTCCAGCAGCCACACCCACCCGTCTGGGTGCCGGGGCTCGGCAGCCCGGGCACCATCGAGTACTGCGCCGAACGCGGCTTCGGGTACATGGGCGTCGCGTACTACGCGCCGCCCGAGACGTTCGCCCGGCAAGCGCAGCTGTATCACGAAGCCGTCGATCGTGCGGGCCGCGCTCCCGACCCCGAGCTGCTCGGCTGGCTCACCACCATCTACGTCGCCGAGACCGACGAGCAGGCGAGAAAGGAGGCGGGCCCGCACCTCGCCTACTTCGCCGCCAATCTCGCGGCCGGGTTCGTGGGCGCGGGCAAGGTGTGGATGCCGCCGGGCTACATCGACGCCCCTGCCCTCGTACAGTTCACCGACGACCTGCGGTCGATGGCGGCGCGCTACTCCGAGGGTCGCGACGCGCTGTGGCGTAC
>JBOGFL010000709.1:0-7749 GCA_050743285.1 Acidimicrobiia bacterium | reverse complement strand
ATGCAAAGGACCTCGCGGGCGCCGCTGTTGTCGGCAACACGCAGTCGGCTTTCCTGCTGAATCACCGGGCTCGTTCCACCACTTCCACGACTCGCCAGCGCTTCGTCCTCGAGAGGGGGCGAGTCTCGGCCACGCGGACCCGGTCGCCCTCGCGGACGTCGTTGGCCTCGTCGTGGGCGTACAGATTGTGCGAGCGACGGAGCGTCTTCTGATAGCGGCCGTGCCGGACGGCATCAGTGACGGCGACGACCACCGTCTTGTCCATCTTCGTCGAGACGACAACGCCCTCTTTGACCTTGCGCGTGCCTCGGGCCTCGGTCATCGCTTCGTCCCCTCCATCTCCAGCGGTCGCTCGCCGCGCCTCATTGCGTCGGCCCCTCAGCAGCGGCGATCTCCGCCTCTCGCAGCAGCGTCGCCGCGCGCGCGATGTCCCGGCGCACCGCCATGATGCGGGCCGTGTTGTCGAGCTGGCCGGTCGCGTTCTGGAACCGCAGGTTGAAGAGCTCCTCCCGCGCCTCGTCGAGCTGTTGGGTCAACTCGGCCTCGTTCGTCTCCCGCATCTCGCGGGCGCGCTTACTCGCCATCAAACCCGGTCCTTCTCCTCAGCGGCGCGATCACGTCTCGTCCTGTCTGACCACGAACCGGGTACGCATCGGGAGCTTGTGCATGGCGAGGCGCATTGCCTCGCGTGCGACGTTCTCCGACACCCCCGCCAGCTCGAACAGCACCCGGCCCGGTCGCACCACCGCGACCCAGTGCTCGGGGTTGCCCTTGCCGGACCCCATACGGGTCTCGGCCGGCTTCTGGGTGACCGGCTTGTCGGGGAAGACGTTGATCCACACCTTGCCGCCGCGCTTGATGTAGCGGGTCATCGCGATTCGGGCCGCCTCGATCTGCCGGTTGGTGAGCCAACCCGGCTCCATCGCCTGGATCCCGAAGTCGCCGAACGCAACGCGCGTGCCGCCTTTGGCCGTGCCTTTGGTGCGGCCACGTTGGGCCTTGCGGTGGCGGACTTTGCGAGGGGCAAGCATGCGTCAGTCCTCGTTGGTCCGGAAGTGCGGGGCTTCGTGGTGTTGGCGGGTGCGCCGCTCGATCTCTTCTTCTTCGGCGAGGAGCTTCTCGAACTCGGGGTCGGCCTCCTTCACGAGGGGGCTCGCCTCCTCGGGAACCTCCTCGGCGGCGGCGACTTCCTCGACCGACACCGGCTCGGCCGCCGGGCGGCGACGCCCGCCGCCGGCGACGACCAGACGGCGCGGCGTCGGACCCGCGGTCTCACCCACCGCCATTGCCGCCTCCTTGGCAATCTTCTCTTCAGCGGCGGCCTTGTAGGGGAGGATCTCGCCCTTGTAGATCCAGACCTTCACGCCGATGCGCCCGAAGGTGGTGCGGGCCTCGGCCAAGCCGTAGTCGATGTCGGCGCGCAGCGTGTGGAGCGGCACCCGGCCCTCCCGGTACCACTCGCGCCGGCCCATCTCGGCCCCACCCAGGCGGCCGCCGGTCTGCACGCGGATGCCGAGCGCGCCCGCCTTCATCGCGGTCTGCACGGCGCGCTTCATCGCCCGCCGGAACGACACCCTCCCGGCGAGCTGATCGGCGACGCCCTGTGCGATCAGGGTGGCGTCGAGCTCGGACTGCTTGATCTCCTGGATGTTGAAGTGCACCCGCGGGTTGCCGGTGATCTTCAGCAGGCCGGCCCGCAGGCGGTCGGCTTCGGTGCCCTTGCGGCCGATCACGATGCCGGGGCGCGCGGTGTACACGTCGACCCGCAGCCGGTCACGCGTGCGCTCGATCTCGACCCGGCTCACCGCCGCGTGCGGCAGCTCGCGCTTCAGGTAGTGGCGGATCTGCCAGTCCTCGATGAGGCTGTCGGTGTACTCCGCCTTGTCGGCGAACCACCGTGACTTCCAGTCGGTGGTGACCCCGAGGCGGAACCCGTACGGATTGACCTTCTGTCCCATTCGCTACGTCACTTCTCCTCGTCTCTTGCGGCGCCACCCGGCCGGCCGAGCCGGCCGGTCGCGCCCGACAGGCTTCGCTCGCCTCCGCTCCCTCGCCGCGCCATCACTTCTTGTCCTCGTCTCCGTCCTGGATGTCTTCGAAGTCCGGGACCGCGGAGAGGTCCGGCTCCTCGTAGTCCTCTTCTTCTTCCTCCTGCGGCTCCGCGGGGGCGGGGGGGCCGCTCCGACCCGGCCGCCCGGCTTCGCTCGCCTCCGCTCGCTCGCTGCCTCCGACCGGCTCCTCCACATCGTCGATCGCGACGGCGTCTTCGGCGGCGGTCGCCTCTTCTCCCTCGTGCTCGTGGTCGTGCTCCTCTTCCTCCGCTCGGCGGCGGCGCACGCGCGGCCGGCGCCGAGGCGTCATACGGCCCCGCTCGGCGTCCCGGCGCCGGCGGCGCTCGAGCTCGTCGTCAGGGAGGCGGGCCACCACGATGAGGACGTGGCTGGTCCGCTTGCGCACCCGGGTCGCCCGGCCGCGCGCCCGGGGGCGCCACCGCCGCAGCGTCGGGCCCTCGTCGACGACCGCCCGCTCAACGAACAGCTCGTCCTCGGGGATGTGGACGGCGTGGTCGGCGTTGGCCACCGCGGAGTCGAGGAGCTTGAGCACCTCGGTCGACGCCCCGCGGCTCGTGAGCTCGAGCTGCTGGCGGGCCGGTTCGATCTCGAGGCCCTGAATCAGCCCGCACACCTGGCGCACCTTGGGCGGCGAGGAAAGGAGGTAGCGGAGTCGGGCCTGCGCCCGGGGCGTACTCATCGCCGCGCCGCTCGCTCCTGGCCGGCGTGAATCCGGAACGTGCGGGTGGGCGCGAACTCACCGAGCTTGTGACCGACCATCGCCTCGCTGATGAACACGGGGATGTGCTTGCGCCCGTCGTGCACCGCGATCGTGTGGCCCACCATCTCGGGTGTGATCGTCGAGCGGCGCGACCACGTCTTGATCACGCGCCGGTCGTTGCTCGCGTTGAGCTCCTCCACCTTGCGGTGCAGGTGCTCGTCGACGAACGGTCCCTTCTTCAGGCTGCGACCCATCAGTTACCTCCGGCTGCCGCGGCCTCGGCGGCGGCGCACGATCATGGCATCGGACTTCTTCCCCTTCTTGCGGGTGCGACCCTCGGGCTTGCCCCACGGCGACACCGGGTGACGCCCGCCGGAGCTCTTGCCCTCCCCACCTCCGAGCGGGTGGTCGACCGGGTTCATCGCCACGCCACGCGCTTGCGGGCGCTTGCCCTTCCAGCGGTTGCGGCCGGCCTTGCCGATCGACACCAGGCTCGCCTCGGCGTTGCCGACCTGGCCGATCGTGGCGCGGGCATCGATCGGCACGCGCCGCATCTCGGTGCTTGGCAGGCGCAGCGTCGCGAACTGGCCCTCCTTGGCGACGAGCTGGATGGCAGTACCCGCGCCCCGGCCGAGCTTGGCGCCCGCGCCGGGCTTCAGCTCGACCGCGTGGACGGTGGTGCCGACCGGGATGTAACGCAGCGGCAGCGCGTTGCCGGCGCGGATCTCGGCGCCCTGGCCGCTCTGCAGCATGTCGCCGACCGCGAGCTGGGCGGGAGCGATGATGTAACGCTTCTCGCCGTCGCGGTAGTGCAAGAGCGCGATGCGGGCGTTGCGGTTGGGGTCGTACTCGATGGCGGCGACCTTGGCGGGAATGCCGTCCTTGTCGCGGCGGAAGTCGATGACCCGGTACTTGCGCTTGTGGCCGCCGCCCCGGTGGCGGGAGGTCTTGCGCCCGTAGGAGTTGCGGCCCCCGGTGCCCGGGCCCGGCCGGGTGAGTCGCTTCTCGGGCTCCGACCGGGTGATCTCGGAGAAGTCGGCGACGGTCTGGAACCGCCGTCCCGGGCTCGTCGGCTTGCGCTTGCGGACCGGCATCGTCAACCCCCGAAGATCTCGATCGTGTCGCCCTCGGCGAGGGTCACGACCGCGCGTCGTTGGGCGGGGCGCTGGCCCCACGAACCGGTGCGGCGGTTGCGCTTCCGCTTGCCGTAGCGGTTCAGCGTGTTGACATTGCGCACCTTGACACCGAAGATCGCCTCGACCGCCTGGCGAATCTCGATCTTGTTGGCGTCGGGCGCGACAACGAACGTGTAGACGTTCGTGTCCATCGCTGCGTACGACTTCTCCGAGACGACCGGACGCAGGATCACGTCGCGCGGGCTGCGGTGGCTCATGACTGCGACCCCGCGAAGATGCTCTTGACCGACTCGAGCGTCGGCTGACTGAAGACCACCCAGTCGCTGACGAGGATGTCGTATGCGTTGAGCTCCGACGGGAGCACGATTTTGACCCGCGGGCCGAGGTTCCGGAACGACTTCCACGTCGCGACCTCGGTGCGGTCGAGGACCAGCAGCACGCGGGGCGGGCGCTCGCCGTGCGTTCGCAGCCCGAGCGCTTCGAGGATTTCGACCGCCCGTTTGGTGCGGGGCTCGTCGAAGCGCCAGTCGTCGATGACGACGACGCGCTCGCCCGCGGCCCGGTCGGAGAGCGCCGACGCGAGCGCCAGGCGCACCATCTTCTTCGGGGTGCGCTGGTGGTAGTCGCGGGGTCGGGGACCGTGGGCGATGCCACCCCCGCGCCACTGCGGCGACCGGATCGAGCCGTGCCGGGCCCGGCCGGTGCCCTTCTGGCGCCACGGCTTGGCGCCACCCCCGGCGACCTCGGCGCGCGTCTTGGTGCTGTGCGTCCCGGACCGCGCCGCCGCGAGCTGGGCCCGCACCACCTGGTGCAGGACCGCCCGGTTGGGCGCAATGCCGAAGAGCGCGTCGGGGGCGTCGACCGAGCCGACGCTGGCGCCCGCGGCCGAGCGAAGGTCGAGCTTCATGCCGGGACCTTGTCTTCGGTGTCCTCGGTGTCTTCGGTGTCTGCGGAGGCCTCGGGCGCTTCCGCCGGCTCGTCGGCCGGCTTCTTGCTGACCGGCGGGGCGACGGGTGGGCCCTTGACCGCGTTGCGTACGAGCACGAGGCCACCAGCGGGACCGGGCACCGAGCCCTTGATGAGCAGGAGCCCCTGGTCGGCGTCGCCCTGCACGACCTCGAGGTTGAGGGTGGTGACGCGCTCGTGACCCATGCGCCCGGCCATGCGCATGCCCTTGAACACGCGTGCCGGCGTGGCGCAGCCACCGATCGAGCCCGGGGCGCGGTGATTCTTGTGGTTTCCGTGACTGGCGCCCTGACCGGAGAAATTGTGGCGCTTCATCACTCCGGCGAAGCCCTTGCCCTTGCTGATCCCGGTGACGTCGACTCGCTCGCCGGCTTCGAACACGTCGGCCTGTATGACCTGGCCGACCTCGTATGCGGCGAGGTCGTCGACGCGGACCTCGGCCAGGTGCCGGCTCGGCGGCGCCCCGCTCAGCTTGAGGTGCCCGAGTTGCGGCTGGTTGAGACGCTTCTCGCTGGTCTCGCCGAACGCGAGCTGCACCGCCGAGTAGCCGTCCCGCTCAGGGGTCTTCACCTGCACGACGCGGCAGGGCCCGGCCTGGATGACCGTCACCGGCACGATCCGGTTCTCGTCGTCCCAGACCTGGGTCATGCCGATCTTGCGGCCCAGGATCCCTTTCGCGGCCATGCGCCTACGTCTCTCGGACTCTCAGTGGGTGGAGTCGCCTCCACGCGAACGCTCCGCCGGCAGGGCCGGGCGGAGCGCATTCGGTTGTGCCACGTGGTTCTGGGCCGCCTGGCCTCAGCCTGCGCGGACGTCAGTTCGGGGTGCCTCGAGGTGCGCCCCGGCGAGGAGGGCCGGTTGCGCAAGCGGTACATCCTACCCGACGCCGCCACAGCGGACCAAGGCGGCCCTACTAGGGTCGCCGGGATGCGACGACTCGTCCCCGCCGTGCTCGCCGTGGCGGCGCTCGCGCTCCTCGCCGGGCCGGCGGTGGCCGACACCGGCGACCTCATCGGCGGGTGGGGGAAGCCGGGCGAGAAGAAGGGGAAGCTCGGGCTCATCTACGGCCTGGCCCGCGACGCCAACGGCCACATCTGGGTAGCCGACACCTCCAACAACCGGGTGCAGCGCTTCAGCGCGGGCGGCATCTTCCAGCGCAAGATCGACGGCAACCTCTCGAATCCCGAGGGCGTCGCCGTCGGCCCCGACAACAAGATCTACGTGACCGACAGCCTCCACGACAAGATCAAGGTCTTCGGACCCGGTGGCACGATGAAGAGGAAGTGGGGCGACTCCGGCGGTGCCGACGGCGAATTCGACTTCCCGTCGAGCGTCGCGGTGGCGCCCAACGGCGACGTCTACGTCGCCGACCGCGACAACGACCGGGTGCAGAAGTTCGAGTCCGACGGCGACCACGTCCTGACGTGCGACGGCTTGAATCTCGACCGTCCCAACGGCGTGGCCGTCGATGCGTCCGACAACAATGTGTACATCGCCGACACCGAGGACGACGAGGTAGTGAAGATGGATCCCACGTGCAATCAGCTCGGCCAGTGGACATCGACGGGCCGCCCGTCGATGCTGGCCGCCGGAAACGGATTCGTCTACGTGACCGACGGGACGGCCGATCGGGTCCAGAAGTTCGAGACCGACGGCGACTTCGTCGACGAATGGGGCGAGAGCGGCAGCGGCCCTGGCGACATGAACAGTCCGTGCGGCATCGCGTTGAGCCCGGGCGGCAAAGTCTACGTCGCCGAGTTCTTGAACAGCCGGGTCCAAAAGTTCGAGGGCTGACTGCGCCGGCTAGCTCAGCGGGGTGCCCTCTCCCGTGGGCGCAAACTTCAAGCGGCGCTGGATGATGACCGGATCCGCACCCTCGTTGAGTACCTCGATCTCTTCGGGCGCGATTCGCTGGTCGTCCTCGTCGAGCGTCTTCACGACCCAGATGTTCTCGTGCTCGGTGAGGAACTCGGCGGCGACATGCTCTGCCTGCGACGGGGGAGGAGGCGTGAACACGAGCACGGTGACTTGGCGGGGGCCACGAATCACGTACACCTGAAACGCGTCCTCGTTGGCGCACACCCAAACCGCCTCGAGCGGCAACGGGTGCGCCTCGTCTTCAATAGCGATCCGCAGCGCGGCGAGGAAGCCCTGGCGGATCAGCTCGCCGACGTGCTTCGTCCTCCACCAGTCGCGCAGCCAGTCTTTACGGAAGTGCTCGACGTCGAAATCGGAGAGCCCGTCGGCGTGGCGGTCGCGAGCAAGGTCCGCCATCGAGTTCTCGTCGACCGCCTCGAGGTCGGCGATGGCGGCGCGGTACACCTCGATGTCTTCTCCGGTGTACGTCGTGTCGAGGACACCGAACTGCGTGCCTTTGCCAACGAAATAGACGGGCATGGAGGGCATGGCGGCTCCCCGGTCAGTCGGGCACCGATGAGGTTACGGCGAACAGCTGGTGTGCGTCGGGGATGCCCTTCAGGTCGTGCAAGCCGTGATCGACGAACGTGACGCCACTCGACGTGCGGGCGAGGCTGCGCACGGTGTCGGAAACGAGCGTCTGCGCCGGGGGGGCGGCGTCGCACACGCGCGCCGCGATGTTGACCGCCCCGCCGAAGACCCTCGAGCCGGACCACGTGACGTCGCCGGCATGCAAGCCAACGTGCAGCTCGAGTCCGAGCATCGCCGCCGCCGCGTGCACCTCGCTCGCGCACTCGATCGCCCGCCGGGCCGAACCGAAGAGCGCCAGGATGCCGTCTCCGAGCGTGACGCCCTCGACGGCGTGACCGCCACACTCGACCACGGCCGCCCGCAAACCGTCGTCGAGCGCGTCGGCGCGTTCCCGGTAGGCGGCATCGCCGAGGCGCTCGGTGAGACC
>JBOGFL010000708.1:0-1924 GCA_050743285.1 Acidimicrobiia bacterium | reverse complement strand
GTGCATGAAAACGACGATCGTGTCGGAATCAGCACGTGCGGCGGTGATGACGTCGAGCAGTGGTCCAACGTCCTTGGCCGATGCGATGCCGGCGCGCGTTTCCGTGGCCGGCCACTCGTTGACGACGAAGCCGTCGAGCACGTCGGTCGCGGCGAAGACTGCGATGCGCTGGCCCCTGACCTCGAGTCGGTACGGGGCGTAAGCCTCGGCGGCATTCGCACCGACGCCGATGAGCGGAAAGCCGGTGAACTGCTTGACCGACAGGGTGTCGGCGAGTCCGTCGGGGCCGAAGTCGATCGCATGGTTGTTCGCATTCGACGCGGCATCAACACCAGCCGCGGCGAGCGCCCCGAGCGCGGTACCCGGCACCCGAAACGTGTACTGCTTGTCGAGTCGCGTTCCCCGTTCCGTGAGCGCGGTCTCGAGGTTCACGACTGCCACGTCGGCGGCCGACAGAACCGGCGCGATCGGCCCGAGCATGCCAGTCGGATTCTGCGTCAGCTGCCTTCGCAGGTGGGACTGAAAATGGGAGTCACCCCCGAACGCGAACGTCACCGGCTGACCGTTGCCGAGGATCGGATCGCGCGGCGGCGCCGTCACGGGTGGCGCCGAGGCGGGAGGCCTCGTGGTGGTGGTCGTCGTTGTCGTTGTCGTCGAACTGGCGGTCACGACCCGGGCGTCGCGACCGGCGCGCAAGAGATACGCGCCTCCCCCGACAGCAGCGATGGTCAACAGTCCGGCTCCGCCGGCCAGCATCCACCGACGCCGCACCCGACGTCGGCGCCGGGTTTGACGATCCAGGTCCATGGGGCGGCGTGACAATACGCCACATCGGGCCCGGAATCGGGGTCACGTTCGTTCAAGACCGCCGGCGGGAGACGCCGTACGATGCCACGAGCATGCGTGTACCTTCCCTGAGTCCGGTCGCGTTCCGGCGCATCACGCTCGTGGCGGCGCTGGCGCTGGCCGGGATCATCGTGACCGGCGGTGCGGTTCGGCTCACCGGCTCGGGGCTCGGCTGCTCCGACTGGCCGGCGTGCGAGCCGGGCCGGCCGGTGGCGCCGCTCGAGTATCACGCCCTCGTCGAATTCGTGAACCGGATGGTGACCGGCCTGGTGTCGGTGGTGGTGATCGTTGCGGTGCTGGGGTCGTTGATCCGCCGTCCCCGGCGGGCCGTCCTGGTGTGGTTGTCGCTCGGACTGGTGGCCGGCGTCGTGGGCCAGATCGTGCTCGGCGGCCTCACGGTCTTGTTCGAGCTCCGACCCGAACTGGTGATGAGCCATTTCCTGCTTTCGATGGTCCTCCTCGCCGACGCGGTCGTGCTGTACCACCGGGCGGGCCTCCCCGACGGTGAACCGACCCGCCCGCTGGTCGGGCTCCCGGTGCGGGTTCTCGGCTGGGTGCTGGTGTTGGCGGCGTCGGTGGTGTTGTTCACGGGAACCATCGTGACCGCCGCCGGTCCGCACGGTGGCGACGAAGAAGTGCCGCGGCTCAGCGTCTACGTGCCCGCGGCGGCGCGGGTGCACGGCACGAGCGCCATGATCGTGGTCGCCCTGATCCTGGTCACGTTCCTGGCCGTCTACCGCGACCACTCGCCGGCGCGGGTCCAACACCGGCTCGGCGTCTTGCTGGCGGTCGTCGTCGTGCAGGGCACGATCGGGTACGTCCAGTACCTCAACGAGATCCCGCCGCGCCTCGTGGCACTGCACATCGCGGGTGCCACCGCGGTGTGGGCGGCGACGCTGTGGTTCCTGCTGGGCCTGTCCGCGGCGCGCGCTCCGGTAAAGACACCGCCGGTGCGGGCACCGGGACCAGAGCTGGCGAGGGTCTGACGTGGGCGCGGCGATCGAGGCCCAGAAGCTCGAGCGCACCTTCGGTGAGACGCAAGCGGTCGCGGGCGTCGACCTTGCGGTCGATCAAGGCG
>JBOGFL010000707.1:0-2198 GCA_050743285.1 Acidimicrobiia bacterium | reverse complement strand
ACGACCCGGACGCCTCCCTGGCCCTCTACCGCGACACTCTCAGCAAGTACGTCGAGTTCGCCGCCCCGTCGACGCACGTCAAACTGGCGCTCTACGGCCGACGTGCACTCGCGAAGAACGCCGGCGTCCCCCCGGACGCCACCGGGTCGAGCCGGGTCGTCATCGGCGGCGACGCCGGGGCATTCACCGACCCGGACGGGTTCGCCTGGGAGACCCTGTCAGCCTGAGCCCACGTCGGCCGGGCGCGGTCGGGTAGACAGGGGCTGTCGCCGCGACAGCGGCCCCGCTGAAGAGAGGAGACACGAATGAGCAAGGCCGCAGTCAAGGACAAGAAGTCATCTGCGTCACACCCCGCCGACAGCCACGACCTGATCCGGGTGCAGGGGGCGCGTGCGAACAACCTGAAGGACATCAGCGTCGAGCTCCCGAAGCGCCGGCTGACGGTGTTCACCGGCATCTCCGGCTCGGGCAAGAGCTCGCTGGTGTTCGGCACGATCGCCGCGGAGTCGCAACGGCTGATCAACGAGACCTACAGCGCCTTCGTGCAGGGCTTCATGCCGACGCTGTCGCGGCCGGAGGTGGACGTCCTGGATGGCCTGACGACGGCGATCATCGTCGACCAGGAGCGGATGGGCTCCAACCCCCGCTCCACCGTCGGCACCGCCACCGACGCCAACGCGATGCTGCGAATCCTCTTCAGTAGGCTCGGGAAGCCGCACATCGGCCCACCCAACGCATACTCGTTCAACGTCCCGTCGGTGAAGGCCAGCGGTGCGATCACCGTCGAGCGCGGCGTCGGCAAGACGAAGACCGAAAGGGCGACCTTCACCCGTCTCGGCGGCATGTGTTCGCGCTGCGAGGGCATGGGCTCGGTCACCGACTTCGACCTCTCTGCGCTGTACGACGAGAGCTTGTCGCTCAACGACGGCGCGCTCACGATCCCCGGCTACAGCATGGACGGCTGGTACGGCCGCATCTTCCGCGGCTGCGGCTTCTTCGACCCGGACAAGCCGATCCGCAGGTACACCAAGAAGGAACTTCACGACCTGCTCCACAAGGAGCCGACCAAGATCGTGGTCGACGGGATCAACCTGACGTACGAGGGCCTGATCCCGAAGATCCAGAAGTCGTTCCTGTCCAAGGACGTCGACGCGCTGCAGCCGCACATCCGCGCCTTCGTGGAGCGGGCGGTGACGTTCGCGACCTGTCCCGAGTGCGACGGCACCCGACTCAGCAAGGAGGCCCGGTCGTCGAGGATCAAGCGGAAGAACATCGCCGACGTCTGCTCGATGCAGATCAGCGACCTGGCCGACTGGGTCCGGGACCTCGACGAGCCGTCGGTGGCCCCGCTGCTCACCGGGCTGCAACACCTCCTCGACTCGTTCGCGGAGATCGGCTTGGGATACCTCTCGCTCGACCGGCCGTCGGGCACCCTGTCCGGGGGAGAGGCACAGCGCACCAAGATGATCCGCCACCTCGGCTCCTCGCTCACCGACGTCACCTACGTCTTCGACGAGCCGACCATCGGCCTCCACCCCCACGACGTCGAGCGAATGAACGACCTGCTGCTGCGGCTACGGGACAAGGGCAACACGGTGCTGGTGGTGGAGCACAAGCCCGAGTCGATCGTGATCGCCGACCACGTCGTCGACCTCGGGCCGGGTGCCGGTACGGCGGGCGGCACGGTCTGCTTCGAGGGCACCGTGGAGCGGCTGCGGGGGAGGGACACCACCACCGGCCGCCATCTCGACGACCGGGCGACCCTCAAGGAATCGGTGCGTTCGTCTTCCGGCACGCTGGAGATCCGCGGCGCGTCGACGCACAATCTCCAAGACGTCGACGTCGACATCCCGCTCGGGGTGCTCTGCGTGGTCACCGGTGTCGCCGGCTCCGGCAAGAGCTCGCTGATCCACGGCTCGGTGTCCGGCCGCGACGGCGTGGTGGTGATCGACCAGGGCGCGATCCGCGGTTCGCGACGGAGCAACCCGGCGACGTACACGGGCCTGCTCGACCCGATCCGCAAGGCGTTCGCGAAGGCCAACGGCGTGAAGCCGGCTCTGTTCAGCGCCAACTCCGAGGGCGCCTGCCCGACCTGCAACGGCGCCGGCGTCATCTACACCGACCTGGGCGTCATGGCCACCGTCGAATCCACCTGCGAGGAGTGCGAGGGGAAGCGGTTCCAAGCGTCGGTGCTGGAG
>JBOGFL010000706.1:0-3704 GCA_050743285.1 Acidimicrobiia bacterium | reverse complement strand
CGCCGGGACGCTCGTCGAGCACGAGCCGAGCGAGCTTGCGAGTCGGGTCGAGGGCCGGCACCGCCTCGGCGCGCGGTGCCTCGACGAGGAACGAGCCCAGCCCGGCCTCGGTGCGTGCCACCACGATCGCCCAGTCAGCGGTGTGGCCGTCGGGCACGGTCGGCTTCAGTCCGGTGAGCACCCACTCCGACCCGCGACGGCGGGCCCGGGTACGCACCCGTCCGACGGGATCGCCGTGACCAACCTCCTCGAGCGCGACGGTGCCGCGGAGCTCGCCGCCCGCGAGCTGGGCTAGGAGATCGGTGGCGCCGAGGTGCCGGGCCGCGAGGGTCGCGAGCACCGCCGAGGAGAAGAACGGACCCGGGAACGGCAGCCGGCCCATCTCCTCGAGCACGACCACCATGTCGAGTAGGCCGAGACCGAGCCCCTCTTGGTTCTCGGGGACGAGCAGGCCGGGCCAGCCCAGCTCGGCAATCGCGGCCCACCCGTCGTCGGTGAAGCCCCGCTCGTCGTCGGCCATGGCGCGCACGTATGGGCCCGGAGCCCGGTCGGCGAGGAACGCCTTGACGGCGCCGCGCAGCGCCTCCTGGTCGTCGGAGAACGTGAAATCCACCCCTGCTCCTCGCCTCGCGAAACCTGACACGGATGTTAGGGTCCGACGGTGGATTTCGCCTACTCGCCGGAGGACGAGGAGTTCCGCTCCGAGCTGCGGACCTGGCTCGAGGAGAATCTCCCGAAGTTCCTCGCCGACTGGGACACGGCCGACGACGGCGCCGGGCGGACCGCCGGTATCGAACGAAGTCAGGAGCGGCGCCGGGACTGGCAGCGGCGCCTCCACGAAGGGCAGTGGGCCGCCATCCGCTGGCCCGAGGAGTGGGGCGGGCGCGAGGCGACCGCGACCCAGAGCGTCATCTACTCCGAAGAGATGGCCCGGGTGCGCGCGCCGGGGATCTACAACGCCAACGGCATCTGGCAGATCGGCCCGATGATCAACCACTGGGGCACCGAGGAGCAGAAGCAGCGCTGGCTGCCCGGCATCCTCACCGCCGAGGTGCACTGGTGCCAGGGCTTCAGCGAGCCGCAGGCCGGCTCCGACCTCGCCAACCTGCGCACAACCGCGATCCGCGATGGCGACGAGTACATCATCGAGGGACAGAAGATCTGGATCTCGACCGCCCACCTCGCCAAGTGGGGGCTCTTCCTGTTCCGCACCGATCCGGGGGCTATCGAACGGGGCGCGAAGCATGAAGGCATCACCGCGTTCATCGTCGACATGGAGACATCCGGAATCGAGTGCCGCCCGATCAAGGACATCGTCGGCGACGAGATGTTCAACGAGGTGTGGTTCACCGATGCCCGCATTCCGCTCGACAGCCGGCTCGGCGAGGAGGGCCAGGGCTGGCAGGTGGCGATGGGCACGCTCGGGCACGAGCGCGTCGGCTCGTCGGGCCTGGCGATCACGATGGCAGCCGACCTCCGGTCGATGATCGCGGCGGCGCGTTCCACGAATCCCGACGCGTTGAGCGACCCTGATATCCGCGAGCGCATCTCGCGCGCCTACACACAGATCGAGTTCACCCGACTGCTCAACTCACGGGCGCTGAGCAAGGTGCTCAAAGGCGAGAAGACGTGGCCGGAGGTGCCGCTGGCCAAGCTCCAGTGGTCGCACCTCTCGCAATACCTCGCCGAGCTGGCCGTCGACATGCTGGGGCCGAGCGGTCTGCTGCTGCGCGGCGGGCCCGATGCGGTCGACGGCGGCAACTGGGCCCGGCTCTACTCGTTCCAGCGCTATACCTCGATCGGCGCGGGCGCGACCGAGGTCCAGAAGAACATCATCGCCGACCGGGCGCTGCTCCCACGCAAGTAGCATCTCCCTCGCCTCCTCCCGCGAGCATGTGACGATGCGCGTGGATAAATCGCACTGGTTGTCACATGCTCGTTGAGTGATGGTCGAGCTCGGAATTGTCACGCCGGTCGTCACGATGCTCCCGCGCGCGCACGCGCGCTGGGAGGAGGCGGCCGGGATCGCCGAGATCGAGCGGTGCGTGGTAGCGGCCGACCGGCTCGGGTACCACCACGCCACGTGCAGCGAACACGTCGCCATTCCGACCAACGTCGCCCCGGTGCGCGGCAGCCGCTACTGGGACCCACTGGCGACGCTCGGCTACCTCGCCGCCCGCACGCAGACGATTCGTTTGGCCACTCACGTGCTCGTCCTCGGGTACCACCATCCGCTCGAGATCGCCAAGCGCTACGGGACCCTCGACCAGGTGAGTGGTGGGCGGCTGATCCTCGGCGTCGGCGTCGGTTCGTTGCGGGAGGAGTTCGAGCTGCTCGGCGCCGAGTTCGAGGCGCGCGGCGCCCGGGGCGATGACGCGCTCAGGGCCCTGCGCGCGTCCCTGTCACAAGCGCAGCCGCGCTACAACGGGCAGTACTACCACTACGAAGGCATGGTGCTCGATCCCTGCGCCGCGCAACCGCGAGTCCCCATCTGGATCGGCGGCCGAACCGCGCGCTCATTGCGCCGAGCGGTGGAACTCGCCGACGGCTGGGCGCCGTTCGGGCTCCGTCCCGACGAGATGGCGGCAATGCTCACGCGGGCCCGCGCAGCGCCGGCCTGGTCGGCCCGGGCCGACGACGCCGCCCGGTTCGACGTCGTCCTCCAACCCGAGCAGCCGCTCGATCCGGGTGCTGACGCCGACGCCGCATTCGCCGCGGTCGCCGAGCTCGTCGCCGCCGGGGCCACCATCGTCAACGTCAGAATGGTGCACCGCTCCCCAACGCACTACATCGATCAGCTCGAAGCCCTGCAAACACTGATGACGGCGGCCTGAGGACGTTTACCAACGAGCAACACGCCCGTAGCACTCGGGCTCTACCCTCAGGGCATGTCGGATGACGCCGCCCCGCGCGTGCTGGTCAGGGTCTGGCTCCCCGACCGACCGGGCGCCCTCGGGCAGGTGGCCTCCCGCATCGGTGCGGTGCGGGGCGACATCGTCGGAATCGACGTCCTCGAGCGTTCTGATGACGTGGCCGTCGACGAGTTCGCGGTCGACCTCGACGATGCCGGGTTGGTGCCGGTACTCATTCGTGAGATCGAAGAGGTCGACGGGGTGTCCGTGGAGCAGGTGAAGATCGTCGACCACTTCCCCGATCCCCGCCTCGATGCCCTCGATTCGGCCGAGGTCCTGTGCCGGGCCGAGAGCCTCGACGAGCTGCAGGAAGTCCTCGTCGCCCACGTCCGCGAGGAGTTCCTGGCCGACTGGTCGGCCCTCGTCGCCGACGGCACGCGCGTGGCCCTCGACGGCGGGGACGCACCGGGCGACGCCGCGCTCGCCGCCCTGGTGGCGGGGACATCCGCCTCGCCATCGGTCGCCAACGGGCTCGCCGGACCCGACGACATCGCCATCGCCACGTTCCCGGCTCGGGGCGCCACCCTCGTGCTGGGACGCCAGGGCCGGCCGTTCCGCCAGCGCGAGCGGCAGCAGCTCCTGATGCTCACCCGCATCGCCGATCGCGTCTCCAGCCTGCTCGACCGCCACCCCGCCCTCGGTTCGACGTAGTCGCCGCTCCCGCTGATGCGTCTCTCATGCGCCTCTGAGGGGCATGAGAGACGCATCTCAACTCAGGTCTAGGACTCGACCACTGCGGTGACGAAGCGTTCGAGCTGGCGGAGGTTGCGGCACTCGAAGACGCCGTCGGTG
>JBOGFL010000705.1:0-10401 GCA_050743285.1 Acidimicrobiia bacterium | reverse complement strand
TCCGAGCTCAAGACCACCGGCGAGGCGGCTCACGGTTGGCTCGGGGTCGTCGGCGGCACCGCCGACGAGCCGGCCGGCGCACTGGTCCACGAGATCGCGCCCCGGAGCCCGGCCGCGCGGGCGGGGCTCATGCAGGGCGACGTCATCGTCGCGGTCGCCGGCGACCAAATCGCCGACATGGCGGCGCTGACATCGGTGGTCCGCCGCCACGAGCCGGGCGAGACGGTGCCGATCGCGGTCGTGCGGGACGGCGACATGATTCAGGTCGACTGTCAGCTCTCGGATGGAGACGAGCCACCGGCGCCGACGGTCCCGACGACCACGACGGTGTCGAACCCGTAAGCTCGGAGTTGTCATGAGCACTGTGAGCGACGAGCCCCGCACCGGCGATTCGAGCGAGCTCGAGGAACTCGACCGCCAACTGCTGAACGCGGTCCAGTGGGACTTCCCTCTCGAGATCCGGCCCTACGCGGCGATCGGCGAGCGTCTCGGCCTGTCCGAACCCGAGGTGCGGGCGCGGGTCGAACGGGTGAAGGAGCTCGGCGTGCTGCGCCAGCTCTCCGCGATCTTCGACACGCGCGCGCTCGGCTACAGCTCCGCCCTGGTCGCGGCCAAGGTCGACGCGGACGCGACCGACGCCGCCGCCGAGGTCATCAGCGCCCACCCCGGCGTGAGCCACAACTACAAGCGAAACCACGACTACAACCTCTGGTACACGCTTGCCGTTCCGCCCGGTGAGTCGTTCGACGAGAACGTCGACGTTCTCCACGAGCGTTCCGGCGCCCACGTGACTCGGCAGCTGCCGACACTGCGCCTCTACAAGATCGGCGTCAAGCTCGACATGACGGGCCAGACCGCGGCCGACGCCAAGGCGGACGTGCTGGAACACGAGCGGCCCGAGCGGCGACCCGACATGGTGGCGCCGGCGCTCGAGCCGCTCGAGGTCGCCGCGATCGGGATCGTCCAAGAAGACCTCCCGCTGGTCGAGCGGCCGTTCGCGACGCAGGCCGACTTGCTCGGGTGCGACGAGGCGTCGGTGCTCGAACTGTTGCACTCGTTCAAGGAGCGCAAGCTCATGCGCCGGTTCGCGGCGGTCATGAACCACCGCAGCGCCGGGTTCAAGGCCAACGCCATGGGCGTGTGGGCGGTACCCGAAGCGGAACTCGACGAGCTCGGCCCGCAGATGGCCGGCTTCGCGCTGGTGAGCCACTGCTACCGGCGGCCCACCTACGAAGACTGGCCGTACTCGGTGTTCACGATGATTCACGGCAAGAACGCCCGCGATTGCGAGGCGACCGTCGCTGCGATCCGCGACGAGACCGGCGTCTCCGACTACGCGCTGCTCTGGTCGGTCAAGGAGTACAAGAAGACCCGCGTGCGCTACTTCACCCCTGAATGGGACGAGTGGCGCGCCGCGAACCTTTCTTCCGACGCCGCCAGCTGAGCGCTGCTCCGCCCGCCAGCGCGACGAAGAAAACACCAACCGCGCCCAGCGCAATCGGTGCCAGGCGCGACCGAGTTTTCGGGAGTGCGTCGAGGCCGTCGAGGATGGCGTCCTCGTTCTCGTGGCGAGGTGACCAGCCCGCCGCCCGCAGGCGGTCGGCCGCGATGACGCACGGATGCACGAGATAAGGGACGATCCCGGGCGGGACATCGCCGAGGCCGCTCCACCACAACCCGTCGAGCACGCGCTGGAGCGACTCGGCCGGGAGCGGCGGCAGCCAGGCGCGGGGGAGCAGGGCGCCGGCCGCCTCGGCGTCGAGCCAGCCGTCGGCGGCGACGTTGTAGGCACCGGGCAGATCGGTGCCCACCGCCAGGACGAGCGCGTCGACGAGATCGTCGACGTGCACCACCTGCACCGGCGGGGCGGCACCGCGCACCCGTAGCGCCGGGTGGCCGAGGACGAGGCGAGCGGGCAGCCGTTCAGCCGCGCCGCCGAGCACCGGCGCCGAGCGAAGCACGGTGACGACCGCGCCCGGATGTTCGCTCCCCCACTCGGCGAGGAGACGTTCGACTTCGGCGGCGTGGACAGGAGGGAGGTAGCCCTCGTTCGGACGCAGCGGTGCGTCCTCGGTGATCGGCACCGGATTGTTCGACCACGCGCCGTACACCCACGACGGCGACACCCTGATCACTTTGCGAACCCCGACGGCCGCGGCCGCGTCGAGAAGATGCCTGGTTGCCTCGACGTTCGCGCGCGTCATCAGCGCCCCATCGGGGATCGGGTCGACGATCGCGGCGAGGTGCACGACGACGTCGACCCCCTCGAGCAGCGGTTTCAGCTCGGCGCCGGCGAGGTCGACTCGGTGGAACTCGAGGTGCCGGGCCCGGCGGCGCGGTTCGCGCACGTCGAGGCCCACGACGCGCTCGACAGTGCTGAGCGCCGCCAGCTGCGGGAGCAGCCGCTGGCCGACACTGCCGGAAACGCCCGTGACCGCAATCGCCGTCATGCTTCATAGACTGGCCTCGTGGCGCCCGAGTCACAAGGCGGCGACGAGCCCGAGCGGTCGCCGCTTCCCTTCGACTTCGACTTGGGCCGTTTCGCGCAGATGCTCCAGTCGTCGGGGCCCGTCAACTGGGAGATCGCGCACCAGGTGGCGGCCTGGGTCGCACTCGAGGGCGGTTCCGACCCCGCCGTGGCCGCCGGCGACCGTGAACAGTTCGAGGAGTTGACGCGCGCCGCACAGACCCACGTCGTCGCCGAGACCGGACTGGCGGCGACGTTCCGCGCCCCGGTCGAGCTGCTCGGACCCGGAGCATGGGCGGAACTGCACCTGCGCGTGCTGGGCCCGGTCCTCGAGACGCTCGCCACCACGCTCGGCGAAGGCATGCGCGCCGACCCCGAGGGTCTCGGCGACGAACCGGACGAGGGCCCCGGCGGCGGGGGCGATCCCTTCGCGGCGCTGATGCCGATGATCGTTCCGCTCATGCTGGGCCTCCAGGCCGGGTCGATGGCGGGGTTCCTCGCCCGGCACGCCCTCGGCCGCTACGACCTTCCGCTCCCCGCCAACGACGAGCCCACACTCGTCTTCGTCGTCGGTCACGTCGACGGCTTCGAGCAGGCCTGGTCGCTGCCGCGCGCCGACCTGCGCTTCTATCTCGCGCTCCACGAGGTCGTGCACGCAGCGGCGCGCTCGGTTCCGTGGGTCCGCGACCGGATGGTCCGCCTGTCGCAGCAGTACGTGCGCGGCTACCAGATGGACCCGTCATCGCTCCAGACGCAGTTCGGCGACATCGATCCTTCGGACCCGTCGTCACTCAGCGAGATTGCGCAGGACCCGGAGGCGCTGTTGGGCGCGATGCGTTCGCCCGCGCAGGACGAGCCGCTCCGTCAGCTCGAGGTGCTCACTTCGGTCCTGGAGGGGTACGCCGACTCGGTGCTGGAGCGCGTCGGCCGACGACTCCTCCCGTCGTTCGATCAGATCCAGGAGGCCATGCACCGGCACCGGGTCGAGCGCGGCGAGGCGGAGCGGTTCATAGGAAAGCTCCTCGGGCTCGAGCTCGACCGGGCGGCCTACGAGCGCGGCGGCACGTTCTGTGCCGGCGTCATCGAGCGCGCCGGCCCCGACGGCCTCAACCGCCTGTTCGAGCGCGAGGCAATGGTTCCCACACCGGCCGAGATCGAGGCACCCGGTCTCTGGCTGGCTCGAATCGATCTGCCGCTCGACCAATCGTGATCTCACGCATCGGCGTCCTCGGCGCGGCGTGATGGGTCGCGGCATCGCCACGGTGACCGCGACCGCCGACTGCTACCGGTGGCCGATCGGTCCGCTCGGCACGACCCGCAGCGCCACCTCGGGCCGGGAGTAGCGGCCCGGGAGTTTTGCGGGAAGCCGAGCCGGGAACGCGCGCGGCGATGGCACCGAAGTTGAAGCTCGACAAGAGCCCCGCCGCCAACATCCGCCGTCTTGCCACCAGGCACCTCGACCGTGCGCTCGAGTCGGCCGACGTCGTGACCCGCAAGGCCGACCCGGGCGCGGTCCACGACGTACGGACACGGACCAAGCGCCTGCGGGCCATCGTGCGGTTGGCCCGGCCCCAAATGGGCAAGGCGTACAAACGGGAGAATGCCGCCCTCCGAGACCTGGCGCGCGAGTTGGGCGGCGCCCGGGACGCCGAGGTCATGGTCGAGACCTTCGACGACCTGCTCGCCGGGGCTTCGGACCAGACCGACGGGCGCGACTTTGCACCGGCCCGGGCGCGGCTCGGCCGGCGGGCGCTCGAGGCGACGAAAGAGCTGCAGGAAATGGCGGACGAGCGCGGCGGCAGTGTGCGAACCGGGCTACTCGCGGTGTCTGCACGCGTCCCGGGCTGGCCCATCGACGACCTCGATAGGGACGGCCTCATGGCCGGCGTGCTCGAGAACTACCGCCAGGGCCGTCAGGCGCGGCGCGAGGCCGGCGCGGCGCCCACGCCCGAGATCTTCCACGAATGGCGCAAGCGCGCGAAGTACGGCTGGTACCAGATGCAGATCCTGCAACCGGTCGCGCCCGACCTGTTGCGACCGGTGGCCGACGCGTACCACGAGCTGTCGTCGCTCCTCGGGGACGACCACGACCTGGTCGTGCTGTCCGAAGCCCTTCGCGCCGATGGCAGCGACCGAGGATCGGTCGACAATCTCCAGGTGCTCATCGACGGCCGCCGCCGCGAACTCGAGGATCGGGCCATCGACCTGGGAGACCATCTCTACGCCGAGAAGCCCAAGCAGTTCCGCCGCCACCTCACCGCACTCTGGAAGGCGAACTGCTAAGCGTCGTCCGGGGGACGGCCGTCGACCGCGAGGGCGCGGTTGCTCCAGCGGTCGTCATCAGTGAGCTCGTCACCGAACCAGTCGGGCGGCTCGAAGGCATTCGCCTCATCCGCAGAGTCGAACTCCACCTCCGCGACGCGGACGCCGTCCAGCTCACCGCGGTACACGTCGACTTCCGCCTCGGCGTCGCCGACCGGCGTCACGTGGCGGGTCTTCTCGATGGTGCGGCCCCGTGCGAGTGACCAGAGCTCGTCGAAGTCGTCCCGGCCGATCCCCATCTCGACCTCGGCTCGCTCGAGCCCACCGCCGCCCTTGACGGTGAGCGAATAGGTTCCTTCCCGATCCCGTACCCGGACCTCCACGTCGCCGTCGAGGGCGATGTAACCCTGGCGCACCTCGTCGCCGACGGGCAGGTCGTCGGGGAGCTCGGGGACCGACCACTTGCGTTCGATCTCGGCCACGTCAGAACCACGTCATCGCGAACGGGGCTCGATCCGCCGCGAAGGTCGCATCGGCGCGGGGGAGCGAACCGGGCCGGTGCTCCTCGACGAGGCCTGCCGCGGCAAGCGTCGCGAAGCGGACCCCGCCCAGGTAGGCGGCGCCGAGCTCGGCGACGCCGACGGTGAGGTCGGGACTCGCGGTCGTGCGCGTGCAGAGCACGCCGTCACCACCGACTTCGAGCGCGAAGCGGCCGGCGGCGGCGCCGTCAGGACGGAACTCGTCGACGACCTCGAGCACGAGGCCACCCCGGCGGGCGTAGCGCCGAGCTGACAGTGCCGCCGGCACGTCGAGGATCCGCAGCCACAGCGCGTCGCCGACGCTCGTGACGCTGGCGGCGCGGTGGGAAACGAGCAGCCACGGCAACGCGTCGTCGACGGCGCAGAACCGCGCGTCGATGACCTCGACCAGATCGACCGCCGCGAGGTAGTGCCAGAGGGCGGCGTGCGCCTCCGGGCTGACGGCACACAACTCCTGCACGACGATGCGACCGTCGGCGCGTTCCGGCCACCGGGGCTGGAACTTGTAGCTGAGGTACCCGTCGGGCCGGCCGTCGCGCTCGAGGACGACGTCGAACCGGTTCCCCGGAACCGGGAAATCGAAGTACTCGTCGTGCCACCACGGCGCCGGACGCGAAACCACACCGGGGCGCGAGCGTCGCACCCGGTCGAAGACCTCGGGGAACACCTTGAGTGCTTCATCGGTGTCGACGAATCGTGTGCGCGCGTGCGGCGCCGGCGCCCGAAAACGCGTGTCCCGCCGCGTCACCTCGAAGCACATGCTTTGGGTTGCGGGCGCAAAGCCGAACCGTCCGTAGATCGCGCTCTCGGACGCGTGCAGGATCGAGAGCGGCTCGCCCGCCGCCACCGCGTCGTCGAGGAGTTGCGCCATCATCGCCCGCAGCGCGCCCCGGCGGCGATGCGTCGGCAGCACCGCAATCGCGCTCACGCCCGCCGCCGGCAGCGTGGCCAGGCCGGGAACCGTCAGCTCCATCGAGTAGAGCCGGCCGGTACCGACGATGGCGTCGTCCTCGACAACTGCCAACGTCCGCTCGACCTCGTGCGAAAGGAACGGGCCCGGCGGCCGGTTCGAGTCCCAGCGCTCGCCGAACGACGAGAAGTCGGCGGCGAGGAAGCGGGGCAACTCGTCCGCGGTGATGCGTCGAAGCTGCATCACGCCATTCTCACCGCGCCGGCCGACGCGCACCGGCGGTCAAGCAGAGCGCGCCGGTCCCGGCGCCGCCCGCGGCGGCGTCTCCGGCTTCTCCTGTTCCTGCTCGGCCGCCGGCGCGGGGTCGGGGCGGCCAAAGATGCGTCGCAAACGGCGGCGGATCGATGCCTCGATCGGATCCCGAATACGCGCCATGCGCTCCTCACGTCGCTTCAGGGCCTCTGCGGCGCGGCGGTACGCGCCGAGATACGAGATGCCCGCGATGCCGAGGCCGACCGCGAGGATGAAGAACCCGACGCGCGAATCGATCGGGATGGCAACCGGGATCAGCGCGCCGATCACCCACAGGAGTTGGAACCGGGTCTCGAACCGCGCGAACGCGCGGCCGCGGATGTGGTCGGGACCGTCCCGCTGTAACAGGCTGTCGAACGCGATTTTCCCGGCGGCCGCGCCGACCGCGACCGCCAGTGCGATGGCCATGAACGCCGGTCGGCTGTCGCGCCATGCCGAATACACGGCTACCGCAGCCGGCACCACCAGCGAGCACGCGAGCAGTACCTCCTCCCTCATGATCCGCTTGATCACGGGGGCCATCACGACACCCAGCGCGCCGCCGCCGACGCTGGCAACCAGCACCGCGCCGTAGAACCAGGCCGGCTGGCCGTCAGCCTTCAGCGAGAATGCCAGCAGGAACGTGAGAAAGCCGACCGAGCCGCGCAGCACCCCCATCGCGCTGCCGGCAACCTGGATGCTCGGCACGTGCAGCTCGGCTCGTTCGGCCGGCGTCTCGTCGGGCGCCACCTGCTGGGCACGGGGGATCTTGAACGCGAGGATCGCCGCCATCACGAAGACCGCGGCGGCGAGGAACAACGACACGTCCGCCCCGAGGACGTGCTGGATTCCGGCGCCGGGCACACCGGCCACCGTCGCGGCGACGACCGCGATCAACGCCAGGCGTGAGTTGGCGGTGACGAGCTCCTCTTCGTCGTCGACGACCTCGGGCGTCAGCGCGCTCTTGGCGATCTGGTGCGCCTTTCCGAGCACGAGGATTCCGAAGGCGGCGGGATACAACAGCAGACCGTCGAGGTTCTGCGCCATCACCACGGCAAGCACCGCCCGACCCGCGGCGGAAAGGACGATCACGAGACGGCGACCTCCGCGTGTGCGGTCGAGCACCGGCGCGATCAACGGCGCGACAACCGCGAACGGAGCCAGCGTCAACGCCAGATATAGGAGCACCTTGCCGCGCGCCGCGTCGGGGCCGACGTTGAAGAACAACGAGCCGGCCAGCGACACGGTGACGAGAGCGTCTCCGGCGACGCTCGCGGCCTGCGAGTACCCGAGCCGCGCGAACGGCGACGGCCCGGCGAAGCGCGGATTCGAGGCCATTGGCTTTCTCACCCTACTGCCGCGATCGCGTGATCCCGGCGAAGATCGAGGACGTCCGGAGGATCGAGGATTCACGTCCGCGCTACCCGTACGTCACGCGGTCGAAAACCCTGATCGGTAGCGTCGCAGGCGCCGCACCCCCCGCGGCACCGCCACCGGGCTGCGGTCCCCCCACCAGGTCCGGTGTGTCGACGGCCCGCCCCATGCCCCGGGGGCGGGCCGTCATTGCAGTCCAGCCGGCGGCGACAACTGAAAGAGACCGGTGCGCCCCGGAGCCGGTGGAACGGAGCGGAAGTACGATGCCTGAGATGGCGGACGTCTCTTCCCCGGATGCGAGCCGCGCGCCAGAAAGCCCGGAGCGATTCCTCAACCGCGAGTTGTCGTGGCTCGATTTCAACGCCCGGGTGCTGGCGCTGGGTGAGGACGAGACCCGGCCGCTCCTCGAACGAGCCAAGTTCCTCGCCATCTTCAGCGCGAACCTCGACGAGTTCTTCCAGGTTCGGGTGTCGGGCCTCAAGGAGCAACTCGACGCCGGCCTGCGGACGCGGAGCCCCGACGGACGCGACCCGCTCCAGCAGCTGCGGGAGATCGCCACGCTCACCAACGAGCTCGTCACCCGCCAGGCCGCCATCTTCACCAAGGACGTGGCCCCCGCGCTCGAGGAAGTGGGCATCCGCTTCGCCGACTGGGAAGAGCTCGACGACGCCGACCGCGCGCACCTCGAAGCCGTCTTCGAGGAGCAGTGTTTCCCGATCCTCACGCCGCTCGCCGTTGACCCTGCCCACCCGTTCCCGTACATCTCGAATCTCTCGCTCAACCTGGCAGTGGTGGTACGCGACCCGGCGAGCAACCTGCAGCGCTTCGCCCGGGTCAAGGTCCCGCCCCTGCTCCCCCGCTTCGTGGCGCTGCCCGACGCCGAGCGGTTCGTCCCGATCGAGCAGGTGATCGCCACCGGACTCGATCGACTGTTCGAGGGGATGGAGATCGTCGAGCACCACCCGTTCCGGGTGACCCGGGACGCCGACTTCGAGCTCACGGCCGACGAGTCCGACGACCTGCTCGCCGCCATCGAGGTGAGCCTCAGCCAGCGGCGCAAGTCACCGCGGACCGTCCGGCTCGAGATCAACGCCTCCATGTCCGAGGCCGTGCTCGACCTGCTGTGCCGGGAGCTGGAGATCCACCGGGCCGATGTCTACGTCATCGACGGGCCCCTCGACCTCACCGGGCTCTGGGGCGTCTACGAGCTCGACCGGCCCGAGTTGAAGGACGACCCCTGGACGCCTCAGACACAACCCGTTCTTGTCGCCGCCTCGGAGCCGCCCCGGGATTTTTTCTCGGTCCTTCGTGACGGCGACGTCCTCGTCCACCACCCGTACGACTCGTTCACCACGTCGGTCGAAACGTTCATCGCCCAGGCGGCCGCCGACCCGCACGTCCTGGCAATCAAACAGACGCTCTACCGGACCGCGGGCCCCGAGAGCGCGATCGTGCAGTCGCTCGCGCACGCCGCCGAAGCGGGCAAGCAGGTGGTCGCCCTGGTCGAGCTCCAGGCGCGCTTCGACGAAGAGGCGAACATCGACCGCGCCCGTGTGTTGGAGGAGGCCGGTGTCCACGTCGTCTACGGCGTGGTCGGGCTCAAGACCCACGCCAAGATCCTGCTCGTCGTTCGCGACGAGCAGGGCGGTATCCGCCGCTACTGCCATATCGGCACCGGGAACTACAACCCGAAGACCGCGACGCTCTACGAGGACGTTGGTCTCTTCTCCTCTTCTCCCGACCTCGGTAGCGACCTCAGCGACCTCTTCAACCACCTCACCGGCTACAGCCGTCACGTCAACTACCGCACGTTGCTGGTGGCGCCCGACTCGATGCGCAGCGGGCTCATCGAACGGGTGCAGCGCGAAGCCGCCAAGGGCGGCGGGGGTCGCATCACGTTGAAGATGAACGCGCTCGTCGATCCGGCTCTCATCGAGTCGCTGTACGCGGCGTCGGCGGCCGGCTGCCGCATCGAGCTCATCGTGCGGGGCATCTGCTGCCTGCGCCCGCAGGTGCCGGGCCTGTCCGAGCACATCGTCGCCCGTTCGATACTCGGAGAGTTCCTGGAGCACTCGCGCATCTACCGCTTCGGCGCCGACCCCGCGAGTGCCGAGTACCTCATCGGCTCCGCCGACCTCATGCCCCGCAACCTCGACCGCCGGGTCGAGGCGGTCGTGCCGGTCACCGCTGCACCGCTCCGGGCCCGGCTGGACGAGATCCTCTTGATCGAGCTGGCCGACGACACGTTGGCCTGGGAGCTCAACGGTGCGGGAACATGGGAAAAGGTGACCCGCGAATCCGGAACCGACACGCACCGCCGCCTGCAGGAGCTGGCGGTCACCCGCGCCCAAGGCGGCACCCCGGTCGATGCCCGACGCTGACGGCGTGCTCGTCCCGCCGCCGGCATTCGCGCTCCCGCGTCTCGACGGCGTCATGCCCGGCGTTCGTGCCGACGATTCCGAGCCGGTAACCGTACGGGTCGCGTATTTCGACACCAGCGATCTCCGGGTGGTCCGCAGCGGCGCGGTCCTCGAGTCGCGGTCCGAGGCGGGCTACCG
>JBOGFL010000704.1:0-4637 GCA_050743285.1 Acidimicrobiia bacterium | reverse complement strand
CCTCGAAGCTGCGCCTGGGCACCGACCTCATCCAGTTGTCGGCCCGCACCCCGACCGCGACCGCGATGGCTTCCCTGACGATCGATCATCTCTCGGGCGGCCGGTTCGTGCTCGGCCTGGGCGTGTCGGGCCCCCAGGTCGTCGAGGGCTGGTACGGGCAGTCGTTCGCCAAACCGTTGGCCCGCACCCGCGAGTACGTGTCGATCGTGCGGCAGGTGCTCGCCCGCGAGGCCCCGGTCACCAACGACGGTCCGCACTATCCGCTGCCGCATCCAAGCGGACTCGGCCTCGGGAAGCCGCTGCGGCCGATCACCCACCCGCGGCGGGCCGACATCCCGATCATCCTCGGGGCCGAAGGCCCCAAGAACGTGGCCCTCGCGGCCGAGATCGCCGACGGCTGGTTCCCGATCTTCTATTCGCCGCGCCACGACGACATGTACCGCGAGGCGCTGGCGGAGGGTTTCAAACGCCCGGGCGCGCACAGCACGCCCGACAACTTCGAGATCCTCCCGACCGTCACCGTCGTGGAGAACGACGACGTCGAGCACGCGGCCGACGCGCTGCGCCCGATGGTCGCGCTCTACGCAGGTGGCATGGGTGCCCGCGAGATGAACTTCCACTTCGACGTGTTCTGTCGCCTCGGCTACGAAGCTGAAGCCACCAAGATCCAGCAGCTGTACCTCGACGGCCGCAAGGACGAGGCCACGTCGGTCGTGACCACCCCGATGGTCGAAGAGATCGCGCTCATCGGGCCGCGCGCCAAGATCCGTGACGAGATCCAGATCTGGGAGCAGTCGATGGTCACCACGATGCTGGTCGGCGGTTCGGTCGACACCATGCGGACACTGGCTGAGCTCGTCCTGTGACCGCGGCTGCCGACGTGACTGGGAGCGCGGGCGACCAGCTGCTCGACACCGCCCGGGCCGCATTCACCAGCGGCCTGCGGCTCGCGATCATGGTGGGGGCCGTGATCCTGGTCGCGGCCGCCGCCGCGACGCTCGTGCTCCTGCCGCACGAGCGCGGTGTCCGGCGCCGGCACTGGGCCGGTGCCTTGGGGCGACCGCACCACGACCCCGCACCTTTACTCGTCGGAGGGAAGTCATGACGGGCGACCCGGTCGTCATCGAAGCTGCCATCAACGGCGTCACCAACAAGCGTCGGAACCCCAACGTGCCGCTGGCGCCCGACGAGATCGCGATCGACGCCCTCGCCTGCATCGATGCCGGTGCCGGAATCGTGCACAACCACGTCGACAGGGTCGCGGTCTCCGGTCCGGATGCGGCCGAGCGGTACCTCGAGGGCTGGCGCCCGGTCATCGCGGCGCGGCCCGACGCGCTGCTCTACCCCACGACCAACGCCGGCCCGACCGTCGTCGAGAGCTACTCGCACGTCGCGCCGCTGGCGGAGGCCGGTGTCCTGCGCATGGGCCTGTGTGACCCCGGATCGGTGAATTTCGGCGCGCTCGGGCCCGACGGGCTCCCCGGCGATCCGTCGTTCGTGTACACGAACTCGTTCACGGACGTGCGCCACCAGCTCGGGCTGTGCCGTGACCACCGGCTCGGACCGAGCCTCTCGATCTTCGAGCCCGGTTTCCTGCGCTGCGCCCTGGCAGTCTGGCGCGCCGGTGCCATGCCACCGGGTGCGATGGTGAAGCTCTACTTCGGCGGCGACGCGGGCTATCTCGCGTCGGCGCGGGGCGGCGTCGCCTTCGGACTACCGCCGACCCCGACCGCGCTCGAGGCGTACCTCGAGTTACTCGAAGGCTGCGACCTTCCGTGGTCGGTCGCGGTGCTCGGCGGCGATGTGCTTGCGAGCCCGGTCGCGGAGCTCGCGGTGGTGCTCGGCGGACACCTCCGTGTCGGCCTCGAGGACTACGCCGGTCCCCATCAGCCAACCAACGTGCAGCTCGTGCGCGACGCAGTCGAGCTTTGCGAGCGCGTCGGCCGGCCGGTCGCCACGCCGGCGCAGGCCGCCGAGCGGCTCGAGCTCCCGGCGCAACCTCCCGTCAGGGGTGGCTGACGACCTCCTGCGGCGAGGTCGCGGTGCCGCCCGCGACCGTGCCGTCGCCGAGTTGGCCTGACGTGTCGTTGCCCCAGCAGTAGAGGCGCCCGTTGGCCTTGCGGGCGCAAGCGTGGGTGGCTCCGACTGCAACCTGTTTCCAATCGGTCGCCGATCCGGTGACTTCGACGGGAGCGTCGGCCGGACCGCCGGCGCCGTTGCCGAGTTGGCCGCTGGCGTCGCCACCCCAGCAGTAGAGGCGCCCGTTCTTCTTGCTCGCGCAAGTGAATCCTTGCCCGGCGGAGACCCGCTTCCACGTGGTGAGGAACCCGAAGACCTGCGTCGGGGCGGGACCGCCGGCGCCCGGCCCGTCGCCGAGCTGCCCCTCGTTGTCGGCTCCCCAGCAGTAGAGCCGCTTGTTCTTCTTGACCGCGCAACCGTGGCTGCTGCCCCCGGTGGGCTGCTTCCAGTTGGAGGCCGCGCCCGCGACCTCTCCCGGATTGGCCGAGCTCGCGCCCGCGCTGCCGTCGCCCAGCTGCCCGAAGGCGTCGCTGCCCCAGCAGAACAGGTGCCCGCTCTGCTTCGTGGCGCACGTGTGGCTGGCGCCGCCGGTGATCTTCTTCCAGTCGGTGGTGGTGCCGGTGACCTGAGTCGGTGTGCTCGAGTCGGCGCCGGCCGTGCCGTCACCGAGCTGACCCACGACATCGTCGCCCCAGCAGTAGAGGCGACCGCTGGTCTTCGTCGCACACGTGTGCTCGCCGCCGACCGCGACGCGCTTCCAGTCGTTGGCGCTGCCGCTGACCTCGACCGGTGTGTTCACGTCGGTTGCCGGCGCGCCGTCACCGACTTGGCCGTTGTCGTCGTCGCCCCAGCAATAGAGCCGGCCACTGGTCTTCAACGCGCACGTGTGGTCGCCGCCGGCGTCCACCTGTTTCCAGTTCGTGGCCTCACCGAAGACCTCGATCGGCGTCGACGAGTTGCAGCACGCCGAACCGTCCCCGAGCTGTCCCTGGCTGTCGTTGCCCCAGCAGAAGAGCCGCCCGCTGCTCGTGATGCCGCAGTTGTGCACGCTGCCGGCGTCGATCTGTTCCCAGTCGTTGCTGCCGCCCGCGCCCGCGGGCTCGACGTCGACGACTCCGAGCAGGCCGGCACAAGCGAGAGCGGACCCGGCGACCATCGCTGCCAACCTCGCCACGTCGTCGGCCCCCCTTCAGCGCGGTCGGCCGCGAGCGTAGCCCCGCGGGATCGGGTCTACAGGCGATCGGGGTTGATGAGGGCGTCGGTGCCGCCGTCCACGAACAGCACCACCCCGTGGGTCCAGCCGTTCGTGAGGAGGAACCACACTCCGTCGGCAATCTCGTCCTTCTCTCCCCAACGGCCGAGAGGAATGGGGAACTGGCGAATCATCGGCCCGGTGACGGGATGGTCGAGACCGGACTGGAGCAACGGCGTGAGGACGGGACCGGGCGATATCGCGTTGAGTCGCACGCCCGTGTCGCCCCACGCCTTTGCGCGGCGGCGGACCGCCCGGGCCAGCGCCAGCTTGGAGCGCATGTAGGCGTTCTCGCCGTCCATCTCGTCGGCCAGCTCGCCGGCGCGTTCCTCGTCACCTTCGAGCAGCGTCTCGACCAGCGCGTCGGTCGGTGCGACCGCCGCCGAGTTCGATGCCACCGCCACCGCGGCCGGGCGCTCGCCCTGCTCGAGGAGTGGCAGCAGGCCGTCGAGCAACGCGAGCGCGCCGAAGTAGTTGACCCGGGCGATCGTTCCGCTCGGGGCCCCGCCGCCGCCACCAGTCCGTCGAGCGAACCGCCGGCCTTCTGGCGCGCCGCCGCGACCGCGGCCTCGCGTCCAACTGCCGTCGAGAGGTCGGCCACCACGTCGGCGTCGCGCACGTCGATTCCGATCACGTCGTTGCGCTCGGCCTCGATCCGCTTTCGGATCGCGCCGCCGATCCCGCCCGCCGACCCGCTGACCACGTACACGCCCATAGAGGCGCAAGGTAGCCTGACGGTGCGTCAGATGACGGAGGGGGATCAGCGATGCTCGACTGCGTGATTCGCAACGGCGACGTTGTCGACGGGACCGGCGCCGCCCGCCGGCAGGCCGACGTCGGGATCCGCGGCGGCAAGATCGTCACCATCGGCTGGGTCGACGAGAAGGGCACCCAGGAGATCGACGCCGACGGCCGCATCGTCGCTCCCGGCTTCGTCGACATCCACACCCACTACGACGCGCAGGTGTTCTGGGACCCCGCGCTGACCCCGTCGTCGCTGCACGGCGTGACCACAGTGGTCGGCGGCAACTGCGGCTTCACGATCGCGCCGCTCGAGAAGCGCGAAGCCGACTACATGATGCGGATGTTGGCCCGGGTCGAAGGAATGCCACTCGAATCGCTGGCCGCGGGCGTGCCGTGGGACTGGCAGAGCTTCGGCGAGTACCTCGACCGGGTCGAAGGCAAGACCGCGTTGAACGCCGGCTTCCTCGTCGGCCACTCGGCGCTGCGCCGGGTGGTGATGGGCGAAGACGCAGTCGGCAAGCCAGCCAGCCCCGAACAGGTGCAGGCGATGGTCGACCTCCTCCACCAGTCGCTTTCGGCCGGCGGCCTCGGCTTCTCCTCTTCACAGGCCACGACGCACAAC
>JBOGFL010000703.1:0-1537 GCA_050743285.1 Acidimicrobiia bacterium | reverse complement strand
ACCTCGACGAGCAGACCGCCGGGCCGGTCCACCATGAGCGGCAGCAGGTGATGCGAAGTGATCAGGTGCGTGTCGATGGCGAGCCGGAGTATTCGGAGGCCCTTCTCGAGGTCGAGTTCCCAGATCGGCGTGTCCCAATCGGGAGGGCCGCCTTTCAGCAGTTCCCCTCCCCAGATGTCGTTGACGAGGACGTCGATGTGGTCGTGGTCACGCCGGATCTGGTCGGCGAGGTCGCGGACCTGGTCGGAATCGAGGTGGTCGACGACGGCCGCGACGCCGGTGCCGCCGAGGTCGGTGACGAGCTGGGCCGTTTCCTCGATCGTCTCGGCCCGGTCGTACTCCGACCGTGTCGAACCGGTGGTGCGACCGGTACAGACAACCGTCGCGCCGGCCTCGCCCAGCGCGCACGCGATGCCCCGCCCGGCGCCGCGGGTCGCGCCCGCGACGACCGCCACGTGACCACGCAACGCTTCGGGGTCAGGTGTCCAGTCCATCGGTCGAGGCGGCGGCGGGAATCGAACCCGCGTCCAGGGTTTTGCAGACCCTTGCCTGGGCCACTCGGCTACGCCGCCGGAACGTTCGAGTGTACCGGTGCCCTATTGCGCCTCCCGGCCCGTTCTCCCCTATCGTCCCATCGTGCTCGGTTTCCGCGTCGCGACGATTGCGTGTACCGGCGCCCTCGCCTTCACGATGGCCGCGTGCGAAGACGACCGCGGCAGCGACGCGTCGACGGAGGCCACCGACGAGCCGAGCGAGCCGGCGGTCGAACGCGAGTCGGCGCTGCCGAGCGCGGCGACCAACGACGACCGCATCTACGCGGTCGGCTACCGAGACGTCACCTACGTCGACCCGGCGCGTCCGACCGCGCAGAACGGCGACTACGCGGGCGCACCCGACCGCACGCTGGCGGTACGGGTCTGGTACCCGGCGGAAGGAGCGCCGACCGATCAGCCGATCGTCGACGCCGCACGGGCCGCCGGTCGCGAACCGTTCCCGCTGGTGCTGTTCAGCCACGGTTACCTCGCCTCCGGACCCGCCTACGGCGCACTCACCAGCCAGATCGCAGGCGCCGGATACTTGGTCGCCGCGCCGACCTACCCGCTGTCGAACGGCGCCGCCCCGGGCGGACCGTCGATCGCCGACGTCGTCAATCAGCCCGCCGACGCCAGCTTCGTGATCGACCAAGTGCTCGACGACCCGCTGTTCGCGCCAACGATCGACGAGGAACACATCGCCGCCGCCGGCCATTCGCTCGGTGCGATCACCACCCTCGGCTTGAGTCTGGCATCATGCTGCGCCGACAAGCGCCTCGACGCCGCCGCCGCGTTCTCGGGCGTGAGCATCCTCGGACCCGACCAGTTCGCCGACGACGTGCCTCTCTTGCTCATTCACGGCGACCGGGACGGGATCGTGCCGTACCGGGGCAGCGTCGACGCCTTCGCCGACGCATCCGCACCGAAGTACCTGGTGACGCTGCTCGGCGGCGGTCACGTCGAGGGGTTCGTGGGCTTGGACGACGAACGGAGCGACATCGTGG
>JBOGFL010000702.1:0-4115 GCA_050743285.1 Acidimicrobiia bacterium | reverse complement strand
CGACGGTCGCACCGATCAACCGGTTCGAGTACCGGGCGTTCGAGTCGTTCTACGGTCGGCACCCGTCGGGCCCCGACCCCGACGAGGACGAGCTGCAGTGGCGCCCGCGGCCGTTGCACCGCCGGCTCCCCTTCGGGCCCCACAGCCAGCCCTACCTCGGCGAAGTCTTCCTGCGGCACCGCCGCAAAATGCACCTCGTCGCCCACAGCCAGGCCGCCACCGGCTCTCGCTATCTGGTGTCGCCGCAAGGGCTGGGAGGCGTGCGGCCATTCGCGGCAGAGGAGTTCCCCGAAACCGTCCGCGATCTGACCATCGCCGACACCATCGCCTCGGTCACGACGGTCGGCGGACCACACAACGGTGTCCTTATCGCCGACGACACCCATCTCGTAACGAAATTTGTCATGGACGGCGTGTTTCCGCTGTTCAACGTGGTCGCCGGGTTCCTCGGCGGCGACCGTTCCGACCTCTGGGCCGCGGCCCGCGAGTTCGGGTGCGAGTACATGCTCACCGAGTTCAATCCCCGTAACCATGAGCACCCGGACATCAGCTACCACACGGTCCAGGGACTGATCGACCACCGTCACGTGAACCTCATGCTGCGCCGGTTCTACGACATCACGAAGTCGAGCGCGACCTACGAGCACGAGGACAATGACGGCTTCGTCCCGCTCGGGAGCGCGCGCTGGCCGGTTCGCGACGGGCGGCTCGAACGTGTCGACCTCCCGGAGTCAGAGCACCTCGCGGCCCGTGACCGGCGCCAGCGGCACGGCGCCTGGCTCTCTCTCGGCCACGTGTTCGCCGACCATCTGCATGAGATCGGCTTCCCATTCTCGGAACCCGTCAATCCGGTGTTCCGGCACCTCGAGTTCTATTCGGGCCTGGCGCGCTTCGTCTCGCACGAGTTCGAAGACGATGTCGTACTCCACCCGGACGGCAGCTGGGCTCCGCTGGCAACGTGAGCCGCCGCTACCCGGGCGCTGCCGGCGGGATGTCGGTACACTCCGAGCGGAGCGCGTCGCGCTCCTCGCTTATGAAGGTCGACATCGACGTCAAGGGTTCGCAGGCCCAGATCAGCGTGGCCGGCGAAGTCGACGCGCACACCAGCACCGCGCTGGAACGCGCCATCGACCAGGCGCTCGAGGCCGGCGCCCGCACCCTCGTGGTCGACGTCGCGGAGATGTCGTTCATCGACTCCTCCGGCCTTCGGGTCCTCGTCCAGGGCCGCCGCCGGGCGACCGAGGCGGGCGGCGCGCTGGCGCTGCGTCAGCCCAGCGACACCGTCGTCCGGCTCCTGGAACTCACGGGCCTACGAGAACTTCTCGAGGCGAGCTGAGACTCCTCCCCTCACCGGCGGCCGCACCCGCGCCGCCGGCCCACCCCAGCGCCGCACGGCCCGCACGATGGTCCGCGGCTCCTGGCGCTCGACCGCGAGCTCTGAGGTGAGTGTGCGCACCAACCACAAGCCTCGACCCCGGTCCTGGTGCGGGGACGGCGGCGAGTCGGCCGGAGCCAACCCGAACCCGGTCCCCGGGTCCTCGACTTCGATGATCGCCGCATCGGGCGCGACATTGACCCGCATGCGAATCTCGCCCTGGTCAGAGCCGGCCTCGATGGCGTTGGCCGCCAACTCGGTCGCGACCAGGACCAGGTCTTCACCCACGCCGGGCGGGACGTTCCGCGACTCGAAGTAAGGACGAAGGATGGCGCGTAACACCATCAGCTCCCGCGCGTCGGGATCGAACGAGCAAGCTAGGGTCAGCATTGTTGTAGCCATTGCACTCATCATTGACGCTACCCATCGATCCGCTCGGTGTAACTGATGACAACCACCGTCCCCGTCGTGACGCTCACGCTGCCTGCGGCGGTCGAGCACGTACAACTGGCCCGCCTCGTCGCCGCGGGTCTCGCCGATCGTCTCGGCTGGGACATCGACACCATCGAGGATCTGCGCATCGGCGTGGACGAGTTGTGCGTCGCCGTCATCGAAGCCGGGACCGGAGACACCGAGCTCCGGCTCGAGTACCGAGCGGATGGCGATGGAGTGCGGATCAACGGCAACTGCGCGGCTGCTCGGCCCGACGCGCCCCAGCTCTCGGAACTCAGCCGTCAGATCGTTGCCGCCGTGGCCAATGAATGGGATCTGCGCGTCGAGCACGGAAGCTGCACTTTCACCCTTGTGAAACTCCGGTAGTGGATCCAGCCGCCGAGAGTGCCCAACTGTTCGCTGAGTACCGCCGCACCCGTGACCGATCGGTGCGAAACCAGCTTGTCGAGCACCACCGCTCGTTGGGCATTCTCCTGGCCCAGCGATTTGCAGAACGGGGAGAACCGCTCGACGACCTCGTGCAGGTCGCGGTGGTCGGGCTCCTCAAGGCGGTTGAGCGGTTCGACCCCGACCGCGGGGTTGCGTTCTCGTCGTTCGCGACACCGACAATCCTGGGAGAACTGAAACGCCACTTCCGAGATCACACGTGGTCGGTTCGAGTTCCTCGTCGTTCCCAGGAACTGCATCTCGAAGTACGGGAAGCCACCAGTCGCTTGGCCCAACAACTGGGCCATGCACCCACCGTGGCCGAGATCGCCCACGAGCTCCAGCGCACCCCCGACGAAATCCTCGAAGGCATGGAGGCGGCCTCCGTCTACCGGTCGTCTCCGCTCTCAGTGCCCACCGGCGATGACGAGCCTGGTTTCGCGCTCGACGAGCGGCTGGCGGCCGAAGAGCACGGGCTCCCCGAGGAGCGCGTCCTCGTAGATCAGCTCGTTGAGTCGCTCCCCGAGCGGGAGCAGCAGATCGTCCGGCTCCGGTTTTTCGAAGACCTGACCCAGAGCGAGATCGCGGCGCGGCTCGGCATCAGTCAGATGCACGTGTCCCGGCTCCTACGCAAGTGTCTGCTCGAACTCCGCGCCCAAGCCCAGGGCTCGCGCGCGGTCTAGCGACTCACGGGTCGATCCCGCCCTCGGCTTTGGCGCGCGCGTTCGTTCGGCCGCTTCGCGGTGGCTCCGGGCCGCCGCATCGTCGACCTCGTCCGGGGCGGCGTCCGCCTCGTCGGGAGTAGGTTCGCGGTCGGCGGTGTTCTTGGCGCGTGCCTCCCTCCTCGTCGCGCGTCTTTGCGAAACCGTCCGTCTCTGCTCGCTCTTGTCTTCCAAGACGCGTTCTTTCACGTTTTCCGATCCCTCTTGAAGCGCCGGGTACGCGCACCGACAAAACAGCGCTCGGTTAGCGATCGAGCACGCGGGGTACGAACCGTTCTGGTCGCCAACTGGCCACAAGCAGAAAACGGCGAACCGCGCGGCTGCTTCGCATAGGAGGAACAAAAATGGAGTTCATTCTCTGGCTGATCGCCGTGATTCTCGTGATCTTCGGCATCGTGCGAATCGTGCAAGGTCAAGTGCTCTGGGGTGTCGTCGCAATCATCGTCGGGCTCCTGATCGGGCCTGGGGGGGTGAGCATCATCGCCTGACTCCAGGTCAGTGCGGCGCCCGCCGGCCCCGTAGGCTGGCGGGCACCCATGGACTCCAATCCGGCGCCCACCCCGCCGGAGGACCAGGAATTCTTCCGGCTGACCGCGGACGCGGCACCGTTCCTGGTGTGGGCCGCGGGTCCCGAGCGGGGCCGCACGTACTTCAACCACCGTTGGCTTGCGTACCGGGGGAAGACCTACGGCCAGGAGTCGGGTGGTGGCTGGCGCGAGGGCATCCACCCCGACGATCGCGATCGCATCCTCTCGGCTCACGACGCCGCGTTCGAAGAACGCGAGCCGTTCGAAGTCGAGTTCCGCCTCCAGCGCGCCGATGGCATCTACCGGTGGATACTCGAACGTGGCGTCCCCCAGTACGGCGACGGAGGGACGTTCACGGGCTACGTCGGGTCCTGCGTCGACGTCACCGAACAGCGCCTCGACCGCAAGGCGTTGCACGACACCGAAGAGCGCCTGACGTTCGCCCTCGAGGCCGGACAGATGGGCGAGTGGTCGTTCAGCGTCGAGCGCGGCCGCATCGAGTGGTCGCCCGCGATGGAACGTCTGTGCGGCCTCGAAGCCGGGAGCTTCGACGGAACCCTCGAAGCCGCGCTTGCGACCGTGCACCCGGAAGACGTCGATGCTGTCCGTCAT
>JBOGFL010000701.1:0-3611 GCA_050743285.1 Acidimicrobiia bacterium | reverse complement strand
GGTGCGAGGCGTCCAGATCGACCCGTCTTCGACCCGGTGCACCTCTCCCTTCGTCAGCCGGACGTCTTCGGTCACGAAGGTGCCCATGTTGTCGAAGACGTAGCCCACCTCGATGTCGTCGCACGAGGTCGTGAAGGTGTCGGCGACAGTGAGCCCCTCGGCTTCCGACTCGCCCGGCCCGTCCGTGCTCGCGACCGCGATCTCGGTGAAGCCGTCGTTCTCGCCGCCGGCCGGCGGCGGCCACGAGCACCCGCGGAACAGAAACCGGCCCTCGGCGACGTCCTCGCGCACCGCGGCCGACTCGAGACCGTGGTCGTCGACGCAGCTCTCGATCCGCTCTTGTGGGCTCGGCTCGCCGTTCCCGTCGTCGCGGTTGAGCAGGAGACTGACGACCACGGCGACCGCGATCACGAGAACGAGCGCGGCGGCGACCGCCAACCCGACGGGAACGCGCCGCCGCAGCCGCGCCGGGGCGGGGGCGCCCGATCGCGCCGGCGCCCCGGCCCGTTCGACGAGGTCCGCGGTGGTCTCGGCCAGGTTCTCGAGATGGGCCTCGACCGGGGGCGTGAGGGCATCGAGCCAGTGCGAGTCGGAGATGAAGTACTCGAGCGTCGGCGACGGGAGCACCTCCTCGATGCGCAGGGGCAGGATCGCGATCCCGTGGCTGACCGCCCGCTCGACCTCCCGGCGCACGTGTGGCGAGTCGTTGGCGTGCGACGAGAACACCAATACCAACACCTTGGCCTCGCGGATCGCGTCCACGATCGCGGCGGCGTAGTCGGCACCGGGCGCGACGTCACGGGGCGCGATCCAGCACCTGACGTTGTGGCGCTCGAGCACGCCGCAGGCGGCGTCGGCGACAGTCTTGTCCTCCGCCGCGTAGCTGATGAAGACGTCGTGGGCCACCCCGGCCGGAGCGTAGGCCTTCGTGCCGGTTCACGACCGCGCCGGTCATACTCGGTCACATGAAACTCGGGCTGTTCGGCATCAACATGGGGCCCTGCGCGGCGCCCGCCGCCCTGGGCAACGCGGCCCGCGCCGCCGAGCAGGCGGGCTTCGAATCGGTGTGGACCGGTGAACACGTCGTGGTGCCCGATCCGCAGGCGCCTCCCTCCCCGATGGCGCCCGAGGACCCTGCCCTCGACCCGCTGCTGGGGTTGGCATGGGCCGCCGCGGCCACGACGACGCTGCGGCTAGCGACCGGAATCGTGATCCTGCCGCAGCGCAATCCGGTGGTCCTCGCCAAGCAGGTCGCCAGCCTGGACGTGCTGTCGGGAGGTCGGGTGACGTTCGGGATCGGCGTCGGCTACCTCGAACCCGAGTTCCGCGCCGTCGGTGCGAACTTCGACGAGCGGGGCGCGGTCACCGACGACTTCTTGAGCGCGATGGAACGCCTCTGGTACGACGAGCAACCCGAGTTCCACGGTCGCCACGCTGACTTTGCCGGCGTCAACGCCTACCCGCGGCCGGTGCAGCAACCGATCCCGAGCGTGATCGGGGGGTCCAGCGCGCCGGCGCGGCGGCGCGCCGTCACCCGCGGGCACGGCTGGTACGGGTTCCGCGTGCCGCCGGAGCACGCCGGGGCCGAAGTCGCCGCTCTTGCCGCCACCGCGACCCGCGTGGAGCGACCCGCCGCGCTGGGGGAGTTGGAGATCAGCATTACGCCGCCCGGGCGCCTCACGCCCGAGGCGGCGGCGGCCTACGCCGAGGCGGGGGTCGACAGGTTGGTCACCGCCCCGCCGCCCGAGCCCGACGGCGTGGCGAAGGCGATCGAGGCGACGCTCGCCGCCACCACCGGTCTCTAGCCCGGTTCCTCCTTCTTGGCCCGGCTGGGCGCCACGCGTGGCGGTTCGTCGGGCTGCTTCGGGTACTGCGGCGGCCAGGGCGCGTCCATCAGCCCGTTGGCCCGGTCCCGCTCGTGCATGGCGAGTAGGGGCTCGAGCGACTGCGGATGCTCGTTCATCTCTCTCCACGGATCGCCGTCAGACTCGACGCGGGTCCGAACGCTCTCGATCGTCAGGTCGTCGGGGTGTATCTCGCCCACTTCTTCCCACCGCAATGGTGCTGATACTTGGGCACCGGGGCGGTCGCGCACGCACCACGCACCGAAGACCGTCTTGTGTGGCGCGTTCTGGTTGAAGTCGATGAACACGCGCTCGCCGCGTTCCTCTTTCCACCACGCGGCGGTGATGAGGTCGGGTCGGCGGCGCTCCAACTCGCGTGCTACGGCCACCGCGGCCGATCGCACCTCGTAAGAGTCCCAATGCAGGTCGAGTCGAACGTACACGTGGAGCCCTCGGTTGCCCGTCGTCTTCGGGAAGCTCACGATGCCGACTTCGTCGAGCAGCGCCCGAACTTCGGTTGCTGTCTCCCGCACGTGGGTGAAGTCCGTGCCCGGCTGCGGGTCCAGGTCGAGACGCAGCTCGTCGGCGTGGTCGGGATCGTCGGCGTGGTACGGCCACACGTGAAAACCGAGACATCCGAGGTTGATGGCCCACACCAGGTGCGCGACGTCGGCCGCAACCAGCGCCCGCGACGTCGTGCCGTTTGGAGTGCTCACGATCGTGGTGCTGAGCCAGTCGGGCGCGTTCTTGGGCACTCGCTTCTGGAAGAAGGAGGGCCCGCCCGCTCCCTCGGGGAACCGCTGCAACAGTGTCGGGCGCCCGCGCATCGTGCGCATGATGGGCTCGGCGAGCCGGAGGTAGTGGTCGACGAGATCACGCTTGGATTTGCCGTGCTCGGCGAAGAGGACCTTGGCGGGGTGGCTGACTCGCACCTCGTGTCCGTCGATCTCGATGACCTGCGCGTCGTCGGCTGCCACACGGCAACGGTACCGGCGGGTGCACGCGGACGGGTAAGACTGTCGCTCATGGCCGACGACCGGATCGAGGGCTCGATCGACGCCGCCAAGCAACCGTCGGCTGCCGGGCTGGAGAAGCTTGCGAGCCAGGGGAAGCTCCCGGCGCGCGAGCGGATCTCGCTGCTCTTTGACGACGGCACCTTTGTCGAGGACGGTCTTCTCGCCAACACGCTTGCCGACGGCCTCCAAGCAGATGGTGTCGTGACCGGACTCGGGAGCGTCGACGGCCGCCCTGCGCTGGTCGTCGCCAACGATCCGACGGTGAAGGCGGGCTCATGGGGTGCGCGTACCGTCGAGAAGATCGTTCGTGCGACCGAAGCGGCAATCGAGCACGAGCTCCCGATCTTCTGGTTCGTCGACTCTGCCGGGGCACGTATCACCGACCAGGTCGAGCTCTTTCCGGGCCGGCGGGGTGCGGGCCGCATCTTCTTCAACCAGGTGCGGTTGTCGGGGAAGGCTCCGCAGATCTGCTGCCTGTTCGGGCCTTCGGCGGCCGGAGGCGCGTACATTCCGGCGTTTTGCGACGTCGTCTTCATGGTCGAGGGCAACGCTTCGATGTACCTCGGGTCACCGCGCATGGCCGAGGTCGTCGTCGGCGAGACCACGACGCTCGAGGACATGGGCGGTGCCCGCATGCACGCCACGGTGTCGGGCTGCGGCGACAACCTCGCCACCGACGACGCCGACGCCATCGCCCAGGCCCGCAGGTTCTTCTCCTATCTCCCGACGTCGTGGCGCGTTGACCCGCCCG
>JBOGFL010000700.1:0-2181 GCA_050743285.1 Acidimicrobiia bacterium | reverse complement strand
GTTGTACAGCGTGCGGAACGGCGACCTCGGGCCGGCCGCGGTCGGGAACTGGGCAGCCAACTCCCGAAGATCCTCGACCGCGGCGGCGACGCGCGGCGCGTCCTCCTCGAGGTCGTCGCGGGCAGCGTCGGCAGCGGTCTGACGGGCGAGGACGAACGTTCCCAGGCCGGTGAGCACGATGGCGCCGAGGGCGACGGCGCCCATCGCGACGAGCAGCCGCGTCCGGAGGTGGCCGGGGCGGCGAGCCACAGCTACGCGCGCTCGAGCCGGTACCCGACGCCGCGGACTGTTGTGATCGAAACCGCGTCGCCCAGCTTCTTGCGCACCTGCGCGATGTGGACGTCGACGGTGCGCGGGTCGCCGTACCAGTCGAAGCCCCAGACCCCGTCGAGTATTTGCTGGCGCGACAGCGCCAGCCTGGGTCTTTCGGCGAGGTAGCGGAGCAGATCGAACTCCTTGGTGGTGAACTCGAGCGGGGTGCCGTCGACGCTCACCTCTCGTCGCCCGGTGTCGACGGTCACGCGCCCCACCTGCGTGACGTCGGGGGCGGGCGTGCCGTCGGCCCGGCGAAGCACCGCCTTGACCCGCGCCACCAGTTCGGCGGGCGAGAACGGCTTGGTGATGTAGTCGTCGCCGCCGAGCTCGAGGCCGACAACCCGGTCGACCTCGCTGTCGCGGGCGGTCAGGAAGATCACGGGAACGTCCGAGCTCGACCGGATGCGCTTGCAGAGCTCGAGCCCGTCCACGTCGGGCAGCCCGACGTCGAGCAGCACGAGGCGGGGACGGTGTTTCTCGATCGCCGTCATGCCCGCCTCGCCGGTCGCGGCGGTACGAACCCGGAACCCGTCTCGCTCCAGGTACAAGCTCACGAGCTCGGCGATGTTCGCCTCGTCCTCGACGACGACCACCGTGCCTTTCTCCACCATCCTGGTCTCCGCGCCGGTCGTTACCCCAGTCGGTTGGTTCGGGCGATGTCACCGAACCATTTGGCGCTCGGCTTCGGCGTGCGCGTCTGTGTCTCGCGATCCACCGCGATGATCCCGAACTTCGGACCGTATCCGTACGTCCATTCGAAGTTGTCGAGGGCCGACCAGCAGAAGTACCCCCGCACATCGATGCCCACCTCGATGCATTCCGTGAGACGGGTGAGCGAGGCCTCGAGGTAGCGGATCCGCTGTTCGTCATCGTTGGTGCCGATCCCGTTTTCAGTGACGTACACCGGCACCCCGGCCACCTCGACCGCGTGGCGAACGGCGCCCGCCAGCGCCTGCGGCCAGTAGCCGTAACCCATCGGGAGGCGTTCGTCGCCCTCGCCGCGGCTGATGTCGACCGCGCCCGCGGCGGTGACGTGGGTGCGGTGATACGCCTGGACCCCGACGAAGTCATCGCCCCGAGTGGCCTCCAGGAACACGTCCTCGTGGCCGTGGCGGTAGTCCCGCATCATGTCCTCGGCGCCGGGATCGGCGGTCCAGTCTGCCATCGACAGCGTGAGGCCGACCGGGAAATCGCCGGGGCCGGCCTTGAGCGCGTCCACCGCCCGCCGGTGCCCGTCGATCAGCGTGGCGGTTGCCCGGCCGTACGCGGACATGTCGTCCGTCTTTCCCGGCGGGAACATCCCCATGACCCAGCCCATGAGGTTCACGATGTTGGGCTCGTTGAGCGTGCACGCGATCCCGATCTCGTCACCCAGCGCGCCGCCCGCGTGCTCGCAGAACCGGGCGAAGCGCTCGGCCGTCACCGGATTCTCCCAGCCTCCATCGGCGGCGGCCCATCGGGGTGTCGTGAAATGGTGGAACGTCACCACCGGCATCAGCTCGTTCTCGCGACAACACGCCGCCATCCGTCGGTAGTGATCGAGCGCGGCGCGCGAGATTTCGCCGTCCTCGGGTTCGACGCGCGACCACTCGAGCGAGAACCGGTAGGCGGCGAAGCCGAGCGAGGCGAGCAACTCGATGTCGGCGGGGTACCTGAACCAGTGGTCACAGGCGTCGCCCGACGGTTCCGCGCACGGTGAACCCGGCGTGTGCTCCCACTGCCACCAGTCGTTGTTCCAGTTTCCGCCTTCTACCTGGTGGGCGGCCGTCGCGGTGCCCCACAGGAACCCGTCAGGGAACGTGTAACTCATGGGCGCAGAGCGTACGCGCCTTCCGCCCCTTCCCCCCGCCCACCGCCCTAATGAGG
>JBOGFL010000699.1:0-1719 GCA_050743285.1 Acidimicrobiia bacterium | reverse complement strand
GTGCGGCGGGCGCGGCAACCGACATCGCGGTGGAGCAGACCAAGAAGATCGACTTCGATCGCATCAGCCACGACTTCGAGCTCTCGCGGATCGTCCTCCAGTCGACCGGAGGCCTGGCCGGCGCGGCCATCGACTCGGTGAGAGCCCAGGCCGTCGGTGTCGACGCCATGATCGACAAGTTCACGGCCAAGGTGCTGCGCCGCCCGGTCGAACGCCCACCGTTCCAGCTCGACTGATGGCCGCGGCAACCGTCGAACGCGGCAGCTACGCCGGCGTCGCCAGCCGTACCGCGGCCGTCGTGATCGACATCGTGATGATCGTGGTGTCCTACTGGCTTGCGGTGTCGATGGTCACGCTGGTGTGGGCGGTCATCAACCTCGACTCACCGACCTTTCCGTCGTTCGACAACACAACGTGGGGATGGCTCTATATCAGCTGGGCGATCCTCTACGTCTGGGGGTGCTGGACGCTGTTCGGCAAGACCCCGGGCAAGGCGGTGCTCGGGATCCGGATCTTGACGAAGGACGGCGGGCGGCTGGGCCCGGTCCGGGCGTTCGTGCGCCTTATCGGTTACGGGCTGTCGGTGATGTTCTTCTTCGCAGGGTTCTGGTGGGTGCTGATCAACCGCCGGAGACGGGGCTGGAGCGACCTGCTCGCCGGCACCTGTGTCGTCTATGACTGGAACGCCCGGCCGGGAGCACTGTTCGAAGCGCGCCGGGAGTTGGCCCGCCGGCCCTGAATAGGCTGGAGATCGTGCAGCCCGTAACTGCCGTCCGCCCGATCCGGCCCAAGGTCTCGGGTCCCGCGATCGTCGGCGGGGTCGTCGCCACGCTCGTGTTCGCGCTGGTCATCGGCGGTCTCGCCTGGGCGCTGCGCTCACCCACCTACGCGTCCCAACTCGAGATCACGAACGACACCGACTACAGCGTCAACGTCGACCTCGCCGGCGACCGGGGCGAGGTCGGCCTCGGAACCGTGCCGTTTGGTGACCGTCTCGGCCTCGTCGACGTGCTCGACCAGGGCGATCCGTGGGTGTTCGAGTTCTCCTACGCGGGCGAGACGGTTGGCGAGGTCTCGATCTCGCGCGCCGACCTCGAGGCCGCCGACTGGACCATCGCGGTGCCACAAGAGGTGCAAGACACCCTCGAGCGCGCCGGCTACGCCCCCAGCGCCGAATAGCGCCGCGCCCCCGGTGGGCCGCCAGGGGCTCGAACCCTGCACCTCCGGATTAAAAGTCCGTCGCTCTACCAGATGAGCTAGCGGCCCGACCCGATGGTACGTCCCCGACCTCGGATGCCCGATGGATCGGACACACTTCCCGAGCCGCCTCGCGCGCGCGATGCTGGCGACTCGCGGGCCGGAGGCAAACGAGCGGCGTGACGAATCTCGCTTCGACACCGGCATCGGGGAACGCGTTGTTGGACGACCGGCCTTCGTCGTGGCGCTCGACGTTCTGGGTCGGCGTTTCCGTCTTGCTGGGCGTCACGGCCGTGCTCGTGAGCCTGTCGGTGCTGCGCAACGACGGCCATCTCGTCTACGCACTCGACGATGCCGCCATCCACATGAGCATGATCCGCAACCTGGCCGAGCATGGCACCTGGGGCGTCGTGCCCCATGAGTACGTGTCCGCGTCGTCGTCACCTGGCTGGGAGCTGCTCATGGTGGGGCCGGTATGGCTCGTCCCGCGGCTGCTCAACGTCCTACCGCTCGTCGTCAACG
>JBOGFL010000698.1:0-4099 GCA_050743285.1 Acidimicrobiia bacterium | reverse complement strand
CGCCGACCCTACTTGGCGCTCGTGCTGAGCTACGCTGGCCATCGCCCGCGCGAGTGCTGATCCTGATAAGCCCGATCACTCCCCAGATCCCGGCCTGCGTGGATGGAACAACGACCGACCGAGTACGACAAACCCAAGTACTCGTTGAGCCAAAAGGATGAACGCCTCATGCTGCACCGGGTGTGGCCGACCGAGTCGACGTCCTCGCTCACGGCAGGTCGGGCAGGTCGACGGGCAGCTCGACGTCGGGCAGGTCCACCGGCAGCTCGGGGACGTCCACTTCGACGGTGACGTCGGCAACCTCAACGGTGATCGGCTCGTCCGTGACGGTCTCGACCACGCCCTCCACAGCGCCGCCCGAGTCGTCCGCTACGGGAGCCGGGGCCTCCCCCGTCGTGTTGCCAGGTGGCTCCTCGCTCGCCGGCGGCTCGGTCCCGTCGACCGGATCGGTGCCCTCGTCCTGCTTGGTCGGCTCGATCCTTGCGTTCGCCGGACCCTTCCGCAAGGTTGTGCGATGAACGGCCAGCTCGAACCGGCCCTGGCCCTCCTGAGCGACGTTGAGTTCTACCCCGCCAGGCATGGGGAGCGCCTCAGCGTTGGCCTGGTCGCGCGGTGAGGATCCGCTGCCCGGTCCGATCACACCACAGATCGACAGCACCGTGAACGCGATGCCACCCACCGCGATCACCGCGATGACGGTCATCAGGCTGTAGTCCCGCCCGTTGGGGATGGGGTCTCCCTCGATCTCCCTACGATCGTTCGTCATGGGCGCGCCTCCCCTTGTTCCGACGCCCCGAACCTACCCCCAACCCGCAAGTCCTAGACGTTCTGCTGAGGAACGCGTGATGGCTGACACCACCTCCTGACCGCCGCCGATGTCGTCCATCGTGGGTGGCACGCATTCGCGCTCAGTAGTTGACCTGTCGAGGAAGATCTAGCCGAAAGACAACTAGTTGTTCCGAAACGCCTGCATGTTTGCGCAGTGAGCAGCCGAGTAGTAGACCGGCTCATGGCCAACATTCAAGACGGGGGACCTCGAGAGATATCTCGAAGTGTTCCGGCGACGTATCTCGACGCGGTTAGGTCATTCATACCGGACAACCGCCGCGGCTGGATAGGGCGCACGTAGGAGGGCGGATGGCAACTCACAAGGTCGTGACACACGACGAATGGCTCACGGCTCGGAAGAAGCACCTCGCCAAGGAGAAGGAGTTCACCAGGCTTCGCGATCAGCTCAGCAGGGAGCGTCGCGACCTCCCGTGGGAGCTCGTCGAGACCGAGTACGTCTTCGAAGGCGACCAAGGTCGGCAGACGCTGAGCGAGGTCTTCCAAGGGCGGAACCAGCTGGTCGTCTATCACGCGATGTTCGATCCGGAGACTGCAGGAGAGCACACGACGTGGACGACCGATGCGGCGTGCTATGCCTGCTCGTTCTGGATGGACAACTTCAACGGCATCACGGTCCACTTGAACCATCGCGACATCACGATGGCTGCCGTGTCGCGCGCACCGTACGCGAAGCTGGTCGCGTACAAGAAGCGCATGGGTTGGACGTTCCCCTGGTACTCCTCCGCGGGCAGCGATTTCAACTTCGACCATGGGGTCTCGTTCACGCCCGATGAACTGGATGCGGGTGAGGTCGAGTACAACTACCGGCCGACCCCGTGGTCGGGGTCGGAGGCGCCAGGGATCAGCGTCTTCCTCAAGGACGGTGAGCACGTCTACCACACGTACTCGACATACGAGCGAGGCCTGGACATGCTCAATGTCGCCTACCACTACATGGACCTGGTTCCGAAGGGCCGAGACGAGGGCGATGCCGGGCTGGACGGCTGGCTCCGCCGCCGGGACGAGTATCCAGACTGATGTCACTCAGCCAGGCGCTCTCGGCCGTCGGGCTGATCAGACCAACTAGGCAGCGCGGATTCTGCCCCGCGTGTCGCCTCTGGGCTGCTGCCCCGCCGGGTGAACCGCGTGCTGTCCACGTCGAGATCGCCCCTCCAGCCTTGACGGCGCTGGCCTTCCTTGCCGTCGCCGCCGTCGCGTGGTGGCTCATGGTTCAGCAGTCTCGGTCCATGGACGGGATGGCGATGGGCCCCGGAAGCCTCGGACCCTTTGCCGCCAGCTGGACCGTGATGATGGCGGCGATGATGCTGCCGTCGGCGCTGCCGCTCGTGTTCGAGTTCGCCCGGAATACAGAGGGACGGCGGGGGTGGCAAACCGCGACGGGCGTGCTCGGAGCCACGTATCTGTCGATCTGGCTCGCGTTCGGCATCGCCTGCTACCTCGTCTGGGCTGTGGTCCCGGTGACCTGGTTCGATCAGCGCCTTGTCGGCGCAGCCGCTCTCGCGCTGGCGGCCCTCTATGGAGTGACGCCGATCAAGCGGGCGAGCGAGGCGAGGTGCCGAGAGCTGTGTGCTCTCCACGGGCCGCTCCCGTTCAACCTCATGCGAAGTGCGACGGTCGTCGGCGTGAAGTACGGCCTCAGCTGCATCGGATGCAGCGCCGCACTGATGGTCGCGATGGTGGTGATCGGAATGGCGAATCTGGGCTGGATCGTCGTCATGAGCGCGGTGGTGCTCGCCTACAAACTCGCGCCGACTCCCAGTACGCGGCGAACGTTGCTACTGTCGACGGCCCTTGGCGCACTCGGAGTCATCTACGGCCTGATGACGTGAGTGACGCAAGTCTGGCTCGGTTCGAACTGCTCATCGGCGTGGCTCTCTCGACCAGGCGGTCGGGTCCCGGTCACCCGCATCCCGGGTCGACACACCTCCTCTAGGATCGCGACCGTGGGACAGGTGCTCGAGGGGAAACGCGCGCTGGTCGTCGGCGGCGGGGGTGGCGGCATCGGTCGCGCGATCACCCATGCGTTGGCTGCGGCCGGTAGCGCCTTGCGGTCGTGGACGTCGATCGACAACGCGCCGACGAGGCGGCGGCAGATGGAGCCGCAGCGGGTGTCGAGGCTATCGCCCTCGTGGGAGACGTGAGATCGCGCGCCGACCTCGACCGCGTCGTCGGAGAAGCCGCGCGCGAGCTCGGCGGGCTCGACATCCTCGTAACGGTCGTGGGCGGGCAGCTCGCCTTCGTTCCCGCGGCACCTATCCACGAGACCACCGATGAGGACTGGAACCTCATGTTCGACGTCAACCTGCACTATGTCGCACGCGCCGTCCGGACAACGCTGCGCATGTTCCTCGAGCAGGGCACAGGCGGGACGATCGTCAGCGTCGGCTCGATCACGGCCGTCGCCGGCAGTCCGATGCAGGCTGCGTACGGCGCCGCGAAGGCGGGCTGGCGAGCCTTGCTCGATCGGTCACGGCCGAGTACGGCGGAGACGGGATCCGCATGAACGTCGTCAGCTGCGGCCCGGTCGCGACCCCGGTCGCCGAGGCGGCTCAGGCCCTGGCCGAGCTCGACTGGATACCGATGGGCCGAGCAGCGTCCGCGCATGAGGTCGCGGACGCCGCCGTCTTCCTCGCCTCGCCGCTCTCCTCGTACATCACCGGCCAGAGCCTCGTCGTCGACGGAGGCGCAACAGCCGTCGGACCTTTCCCGAGGTCCTAAGGGCCAAGCCGTCCAACCACCAGGGACGGCGGCCTCGTTCGGCTCGTGTGAGGCTGCGAGCTCCAAGAGGAAGCCCAGATGAGGCGCAAGTGGATCAGTCGACGTGGCCCCAGTGCCGGGCGCCCACGCAGACCACCGGGCCTGCCGCGTTCGGGTTCTTACAGCGTTCCCTTCGCCTCCGCCACGTCTGATCTGCGGAAACGCGCGAGCGAAGGGAGCAGTGGAGGACCATCCCCCGTGTCAGGTCGAACGGCTCACGCGTCACGCCTTCGGACGAGCCACACCGCGACCAACACGGCAGCCGTCGCCCACGCGACGGCAACTGCGAGGCCTGCCAGCTGCCCGATCGGCACGCTGTCCACACGCTCGACCGTTCGTTGGACGGCGAGCCCGGCCATCATCGGGGAGACCCGCTGCACCAATCCGCGGATGGGGTCGGCCAGCATGAGCGACACGATGGCCGGCGCGTAGAGGACGGCGAGGACGATGGCGATCGCGGAGCCGGCACGACGGGTGATGTGGCCGACGGCGA
>JBOGFL010000697.1:0-4272 GCA_050743285.1 Acidimicrobiia bacterium | reverse complement strand
TCTCGGGCCTGCTCGTCGGCAGCGACCGCGCGGCGTTCGAGGATGCGGTCGCCGCTTACGTGCGGGCGGGCGTCCCCGAGGAGCTGGCTGGCCGAGTCGCCAGCCTCGGCGGCTTGTTCTCGACACTCGACATCGTCGAGGTGGTGGGTGCGACCGGCGCCTCCCTGGAGGAGGTGGCGGCCGTCTACCACGCCCTCGGAGGCCGGCTCGAGCTCCAGTGGGTCCGAGACGAGATCACCGCGCTGCCCCGCGACAACCGCTGGCAGACCCTGGCGCGCGCCGCGCTGCGGGACGAGCTCTACGAAGTCCACCGCGCGCTCACGCGCGAAGCGCTCCAGGCCGGGGGGTCCGGGCTCGATTCCGAGGTGCGCGTGGAGGCTTGGTATGCGGCGTCCCGCGCCGGAGTCGACAGGGTGCTGCAGGTGCTCTCGGACATCCGGATGGGAGGGCTCTCGAGCCTCGAGACCCTCTCGGTCGCCCTGCGCGAGGTGCGGAACCTGGTCCACTCGGAGGCGCGGGCGGCCCCTCGGTTGCCGGCCTTCCCACCCGACGCCGTCGCGGAGCCGCTTCCACGCCCGCCGGAGTCCCTGCGGCTCGGCTAGAACCCGTCTCTCAGGCAACCCGCTCGAGCAGTCTCACCGCGCAGGCGAGCACGCGCTCCCCGACGAGCCCCCGCCGGCGCAGGTCGCGCGCCGTCGCAGCGCGCAGGTGGGGCAACGCGCGGGCGAACCGCACCATCTCGTCGAACTTCTCGCGGTGCGCCGGCGCCGCCAGCCGGGGTGGTAGAGATACTGGCGCCTGCCGGCCGCATCCGTGCCCACCGCCTGGATATGGCCATTGGGGTACGGGAAGATCCACACGTCGGCCCACGCCGGCGGGATGACGAGCTCGCGGATCCGCTCGACGGTCTCGGCGTCCGCTCGCCGCCCCTCCTGGTTTAGGTACTCGAACCCGCGGCCGCGCCGGCGCCGGACGATGCCGGGGGCCGAGCAGTCCGCTCTCCGCAGTCGGGGCACGGATCTCTCTTCCCCTGGCAGAGCGGTGGCGGGACCTGGAACTCCTTCCCAGCCGCGCCCCCCCGGAACCTAGACTCTTGGATGGTTTCCGGGGCCAGATCGGGGCTTCGAGCCTTGTGGCGCTCGAGGGCGGAGACTACGCTCCGTGCGTCCCGACGGATTTGTGAGAGGAGCATGATCGTGCGGCATTCCCCGCTTCGGCGTTTTCTGCTGCTGGCAGCCGGCCTCGCAGCGCTGGCAGCCACCGCGCCCGCGACAGCGGCGGCAGAGTCGTGCGCGTACGACCCGGGCACGAAGTCCGTGACCGCGACGATCACCCCGGGCTCGCAGGCAACCCTCAAGATCGACACGAGCGGGCAGCTCCTCTTCGGCCTCGTCCCGGTGCCCTGCGCCGGAGCGACCGCGACCAACACCGACTCGGTCTCCGTGACCGGCGCGGTCGGGACGACCGAGCGCCTCACCCTCGACCAGTCGGAGTCCTTCTTCGGTCCGGGCGCCACCCCCGAGGGGAACATCCCCGAGATCGAGCTGGCGGCGTCGCTCGGCGACTTCGCCGACACCTTGGCCATCATCGGCACGCCCGCCAACGATGTGATCGCACCGGGCCAAAACGGCGTGGCGATCGACTCGGACGGCGATCTCGACATCACCGTCTCGCCGAGCATCCTCCACATCGAGATCAACGCGCTCGGCGGGGACGACTTCGTGAACGGGCGCGGCCAGGGGGGCGCGGGCCTCCACTTCCTCGGGCCGCTGACCATCTACGGCGGCGAAGGCAATGACGAGATCGTCGGCAGCACGGATCCCGACAAGCTCTACGGCGAAGGCGGGAACGACACGATCAATGCCCAGGACGGCGCCGACATCGTCGAGGGCGGAGCCGGCAACGACTTCCTGACCGGGAGCGAGGGAGACGACACGATCGTCGGCGGCCCCGGGGCCGACAGCTTCTCCGGCGGCTACGGCAACGACCTCCTCGACGCGGACGACGGCGAGGCCGACGTCTCCTTCAACGGCGGGCCCGGAACGGACACCCTCTACTACGACCTCGGCATCGATCCCGGCTCGAGCGCGGTCGAGAACAAGATCGCCGACCCGGGGCCGCCTCCGCCCCCGCCGCCTCCGCCTCCGCCCGGCGGCGCCTGCACCTACACGGCTGCCTCGAAGACGGTCAACGCGACCATCTCGAGCGCGCCCCCCGCAACGGCCACCCTGGTCGTCGTAGCCGGGGAGATCCGCTTCGGCGCCACGCCGGCTGCCTGTGGGGGCGCCACGACCGCGAACACCGACATCATCACCGTGGTCGGTGCCTCCGGGGCGACGCAGACCCTCATCGTCGACCAGAGCGGTGGTGCGTTCGCGCCCGGAGCGACCGCCGAGGGGAGCGGGATCTCGGAGATCGAGCTCGGTGTCAACCTCGGCGACGCCTCCGACCAGGTCGTCGTGGTCGGCACCGCCGGCGACAACGTTCTCGCCATGGGGGCAAAGGGTCTCGCGCTCAACAACGACACCGACGTCGACGTGACGTTCAGCCCGCTGCCGAGCTCGATCGAGCTCGTCGGCGGTGGAGGCACGAACATCCTCACTGCGCGGGGCGGCTACGGCGCCGGCGCCGTCTTCGCCGGCAGCGTCACGCTGCGCGCCGGGAGCCTCGGCGACGACCTGACCGGCTCCAACCTGGCCGACCTGATCGTCGGCGGCTCCGGAGCCGACACCGTCAACGGGTACGGCGGGAACGACACCATCCAGGGCGAGGGCGGCAACGACAAGCTGAACGGCGCCGACGGGAACGACGACATCACGGGCGGCGCGGGCGCGGACAACCTCTCCGGCGGCAACGGCAACGACACGCTCAGAGCCAACGACGGCCAGGCGGACACGGCGATCAACGGCGGCTCCGGGACGGACACCGCGTACTACGACGGCGCGCTCGACCCGGGCCCGAGCGCCGTCGAGAACAAGATCGCGTCGTAGGGCGGAGTCTGCGACCTAGACTCTCGGACGGTCCGCGGCTGGACCGACGATCCACACGCTTGTCCCGGACAGTAGTCAAGACTACGCTGGCACGTGCGGCCCCGGCTTTCGGCCAATCCTGATCGCGTGGACAGAGCCTTAGCTCCCACCCGGTTTCTCGCCTCGCGCGGGATTTTTCTGCTTTTCCTGGGCGCCTACGACCCGGGCGTCGACCCGAACCCGGTCGCGACGGAGGGGAGCATCGGCGGGCCGCCCAACGAGAGCTGCAGCTACGACCCCGCTGCGAAGACCGTGACCGCGAGGCCCGAGCCCGGCGGCACGGCGACGCTCAAGGTGGCGCCGACGGGCGAGCTCCCCTTCGGCTTCGTCCCCCAGCCGTGCGGCGCGGCGACGACGACGAACACGGACTCGATCTCCGTCACCGGGTATCCCGGCCTGAACGAGAAGCTGATCGTCGACCAGACGGACGGCGTGCTCGGGCCCGGATTCACCTCGGAGTTCAACACTCCCGAGATCGAGCTGCCGACGAGCCTCGGCGACGCCGCCGACACGATCGTCGTCTACGGGACGCCCGGCGACGACGTGATCGCGCCGGGCCAGAACGGGCTGGCGCTCAACTCGGACGGGGACGTGGACGTCACCTTCAACCCGGGTGCCTTCCCGCTCGAGATCCGCACCTTCGGCGGCAACGACTGCGTCAACGGTCGCGGCCAGGGCGGCGCCGGCCTCCACTTCCTCGGCCCGCTCGACCTCTATGGCGGCGAGGGGAACGACGAGCTCGTGGGCAGCACGGAGGCAGACGAGCTCTACGGCGAGGGCGGCAACGACACGATCAACGCCCAGGACGGCGCCGACATGGTCGAGGGCGGGACGGGCGACGACTTCCTGACGGCCAGCGAGGGGAACGACGTCGTCGTCGGCGGTCCCGGTGCCGACAACATGTCGGGTGGCTTCGGCGACGACTTCATCGACGCCGACGACGGCGTGGCCGACATCCAGATCCACGGCGGCCCCGACACCGACACGGCCCACTACGACGGCGAGCTCGACCCGGGGACGATCGTTGCGACCCCGGTCGCCTGCGGGACCGCGACGACGACGAACACGGACTCGATCGTGGTCGGCGGGCCCTCCGGGTCCACCGAGCGGCTCGTGGTGGATCAGACCGGTGGCGACTTCGCGCCGGGGACGACCGCCGAGACGACGGGCATCGCCGAGATCGAGATGGCCTTCGACCTCGGGGACGCTGCCGACCAGGTGGTCGTCATCGGCGGCCCGGGCA
>JBOGFL010000696.1:0-2240 GCA_050743285.1 Acidimicrobiia bacterium | reverse complement strand
GACTTCACCGCATCCGAGTTCTGCTCGGCGAAGGCGAAGCCCACGAATCCCAGGCCGCCTTCACTGCCGGAGACTCCGTCGATGATGAAGTTGTCGTTGCCCGACTGCTGCGTGTTCGGCCCCACCGCCAGCGTTTCGGCCTCTTCTTCGACCACGCCCTGCTCCTCGGCGATGTCGGCCGTGACGATTTCGATGAACGAGCCGTAGGTCCCGGACTCCTCACCGGGACGGGTGATGTCGAGCGAGGTGTCGGCGAGGTCCTCGGGGATCCCCGACTCGCCACCGAGTGACGTCGAGAACTCACGCGCGTCGCCCCAGGTGGAGTAGTCGGCCGACTCCGGCCCGAACAGCGCGTAGAGGTCGTTGAAGGTGAAGCACTCCGACGGGTTGTCGGGGTTGACGATCACCGAGAGTCCGTCGATACCGACGTAGAGCTCGACGTAGGTGACGCCGCCGCTTGCGCACGCGTCCATCTCTTCGGGCTCGATTGCGCGCGAGGCGTCGTTGATGTCGGTCTCACCCTCGCAGAACACGACGAAACCGTCGGTCGTGCCGGGCCCCTCTACCGAGATGGCGACGTCGGGGTTCTCGCCGTTGAACTTCTCGGCGATCTGGGAGGTGATGGGTTCAACTGTCGATGAGCCCGACACCGAGACGCTGCCGGAGACACCGCCGCTACCGCCGTCGTCGTCGCCGCACGCGGCGGCGAAGATCGCGAGACCGGCGAAGAGCGCCGCCGGAACGCGCACCTTGCGAAACATTGAAGCCACTGAACTCCTCCTCGGGGATTCGGCCATCCGTCCGGCGCGGACGCTATGAGGCGCGAGTGGAATCCGGACTTCCCGCAGTTGAATGAGAGGTGAACGTCGCCGGAACGTCAGGTGTGAAGTCGCAGGTCAGGTACGAGTGGCCGGCTAGGGACTCAGACGGGCGCGTCGACCTCGAGCGGCGGTTCCCGGCCCGGCAACTCGCCGGTCACCAGGAACTCGGTCCACTTGCCGATGAGCACGGCGTGATCGGCCACCCGCTCGTAGTACCGCCCGATAAGGGCCAGCTCGACGGCCGTGTGAAGCCCGGCTTCGTCGGGCGTGAGGGACTCGAAGATGGCCCGGAACATCTCCCGCTGGAGATCGTCCATCACGTCGTCCATGTCGGGCAGCGCGGCGGCGATGTTCGGCTCCTTGTCGGCGAACGCGTCGACCGCGAGATTGTGCTGCACGCTGGCCTGGACGCCCATGCGCTCGAGCAAGCCGCGGATCCGAGGCGGCAGTTGGGTGGGGTACAGGCGGCGGGCGCCCTTGGCGATCGTGACCATGAGGTCGCCGGTCAGCTGGAGCTCGTGCAGGATCCGGAGCACTGCGAGCAGCGTGCGCAGGTCGACCGCCATCGGCTGCTGGGTGGCGAAAAGCTCGTAAGCACGCTGTTCGATGTCGTGGTTGAGATCGTCGATGCCGTGGTCGCTCTCGATCACCTTCTCGACCAGGTTGAGATCGGCGTCGAGCAGCGCCTGGGTCCCGGCGCCGATCGACTCGCTGACCATTGCGGCCAGCCGGATGACGTCGGCGCGAAGTTCGACGAGCTGCTCGGCGTATGACTTTCTGACCTCGTCCATCCTGGGCTCCTACGTGCGAGACCTGTCCGGTGGCTCCGCGCATTGTGTCGCGACGCTCGCCGGCCGGTACCCGGACCCGGTCCCGCCCGGCGCACTGTTCACTCGCTGTTCAGAAACCCGCTACCGATCCTTCCCGAAGCCGCCAGCGATTGGCCCTAGGCTCGTGGTCACGTGAACAGGTTGCCCCGATCGGCTTGACCCGCGATCCTTACCCCCCATTGTGGCCCCTGACCAGCGGACTGATGCCATGACGACGACCCAGGACACCGAGCAGCGTGCTCCGGTAACGGGTCCCCCGCAGGTGTCGGTCGCGACCACCGGACCCGACGGTGGCCCGGAGATCGAGGGCGAGCTCGTCTTCGCGGTTCGCGACGTGGTCGTCCGCTACGGCGGCGTCCCCGCGATCGAAGGTGTCCACATGGACATCCGGGCCAAGCAGATCACCGCCCTGATCGGCCCGTCGGGATGTGGCAAGAGCACCTTCCTGCGCTGCTTCAACCGGATGAACGATCTCGTCCAGACGGCGCGGATCGACGGTTCGATCATGTACCACAGCCACGACCTGTACTCGCCGGGCGTCGACGCCGTCGAGGTGCGCCGGCGCATCGGCATGGTGTTCCAGAAGCCG
>JBOGFL010000695.1:0-6232 GCA_050743285.1 Acidimicrobiia bacterium | reverse complement strand
ACGGCCCCCGGCGGTAGCGTGGCGCCGTGGCCGCCACCGTCGAGGTCGGGCGTGCCGGCGCGACGGCGGCGCAGGCGACGCCGTCCTCCGACCGTGCGCTTTCCGAGTTTCAGCGGGACCTGATCGCGGCCATCGCGGTCACGGTGACGACGATCGTCGCGCTCGTCCTCGTGCTCCAGCTGTGGGACGCCGCGCTGTCGGTGCCCTTCGTCTACGACACCCCGCCCGGCGACCCGCTCGTCTTCTCCGGCGACGCGCCGTTCTACCTGATGCTCGTCCAGGGCCTCATCCGGCACGGCTCGTACCTGTTCAACCCGAGTCTGGCGGCGCCGTTCGGTTCCGAGCTGCACGACCTCGTGCACGGCGCCGACAACCTTCAATTCGGCGTGCTCTGGGTAATGGGCAAGACGTTGCGCGACGCGGCGCTCGTCGTGAACCTGTACTTCCTCGGCTCGTTCGTCGCCGTTTCGGTGGTCGCCTTCTACGTCTACCGGCGGCTGAGCGTTTCGCGCTGGACGGCCGCGGTGATCGCGGTGCTGTACAGCTTTCTGCCGTACCACTTCGCCCGGGGTACCGCCCATCTCCTGCTGGCGGCGTACTTCGCGGTACCCCTGGCCGGCCTGCTGCTGCTCCGGGTCCTCGGGAACGATCCGCCGTTCACCGCGGCGGCCGAATCCGGACGGTGGAAGGTCGAACTCGTCTCGAAGCGGTCGCTCTGCTGGCTGCTCGGGTGCGCGGTCATCGCGTCGACCGGCGCCTACTACGCGATCATCCCCGCGATCCTCCTGGTGCTGGCAGTGCTCGTCGACTTTGTCGCCCGTCGCAGTTGGCGCGCCGTTGTCTCCGGCGCGGTCGCCGGTGGGCTGATCACGATCATCCTCCTGGTCAACATCGCACCGACGCTGCTGTACTGGGTACGGCACGGCGGCAACGACGTCGTGTCGACGCGGGGCCCGTCGGAGACCGAGGTCAACGGGCTGAAGGTGTCGCAGCTCCTCCTGCCGGTCGAGGGTCATCGCATCGACTCGTTCGCCGACCTCCAGTCCAAGAGCACGAAGTTCTCGGTGCTGTTCGGCGAACGCGGTCAGGGACTGGGCATCATCGGAGCGCTCGGATTTCTCGGGCTGCTCGGCCTGCTCCTCGCCGACGCGGTGAGCCGCCGCGGGCCACCGAGCGAGAAGCGGCTCCTGCTCCGGCGCTCGGGTGTGATCACCGTGATCGCGATCATCTGCGGCGTCGTCAGTGGACTTTCCTTGTTGTTCGCGGGCGCAGGTCTCACGCAGATTCGCTCGTGGAACCGCGTTTCGATCTACATCGGGTTCTTCGCGTTCCTCGCCGTCGGCTTCGCGATCGACGGGTTGATCCGTCGTCTCCCCCGAGCACGCTGGCGCCCCGCTGTCGCGGGGGGAATCCTCGGCGCCGTCCTCGTCGTCGGGTTGCTCGACCAGGTGTCGGCCAAGGACCTCCCTGACTACGACCGGCTGGAACGTGACTGGAAGGAAGACCAGGAGTTCTTCGACGAGATCGCCGACGAGCTCGGACCCGGCGCCAAGGTGTTCGAATATCCGTGGATCCGCTTCCCCGAGGCGGGGATCACCGTCTACGCGGGCCCGTACGACCAGGCCGAGGGATTCATCCACGCGCCCGAGCTCGACTGGTCGTGGGGCGGTGTGGAGGGCCGCGAGCAGGACTGGACCGAGAAGATCTCCGAGGCGCCCATTCGCGTCATGGTCGACGGTGTCGTCGCGGCGGGCTTCTCCGGCATCATGATCGACCGGGCCGCGCTGACATTCGGACCCGACGGCGTCGAGAAGCGACTCACGCAGATCCTCGACGAGGAGCCGCGGTTCAGTCCCGACGAGCGCTTCTCCTTCTTCGATGTGCGTCGCTACGCGGCCGAACTCGAAGCGCGACTCACGCCCGACGAGCTCGCCGAGCTTCGTGAGCAAGCGCTTTCCGGGAGCATCGAGAAGTAGCCTGGACCCGATGGCTGCGTTGGGGGACGACCCGTTCGCGGAGACCGAAGACCAGCAAGCGCTGCGCAAGCTTGCTCGCGACGTGGCCGAGCGGGAGCTCGCACCCCGCGCCCGGCACTGGGACGAAACCGAGGAGTTCCCCGAAACCTCGTGGAAGGCGCTACGGCAGGCTGACCTCTTCGGGATCACCATCGGCGAGCGGTGGGGCGGGATGGGGATGGGCGACGTCGAGGCCGCGATCGTGCTCGAGGAGCTCGCGCGCGTCGATGTGTCGAGCGCAATCCTCGCCCAGCTGATCTTCAACGGCCCACCGCGCGCAATCGAGCATCTCGGCACCGACGAGCTGCGCGATCGCTGGCTGCCGCTCGCCGCGTCGGGCGACGGGTTGTTCTGCATCGGCATCAGTGAGACCGAGGCCGGCTCCGCGGTCAACCACATGCGCGCCCGCCTCGAACCCGACGGTGGCGGTTACCGCCTCAACGCGTACAAGAACTACGTGACGGGCGGCCACAAAGCACGCGCGTGCCTGGTGTGGTGCCGGTTCCCGGGCAGCGAAGGAACCAAGGGCATCGGCGCCGTCGTCGTCGACCTCGAGGCACCCGGCGTCACTGTCGCCGGGACGCACGTGAAGATGGGCCTCCGCGGGACGAGCGAGGCGGAGCTCGCGTTCGACGACGTGGCGGTCGCTGCTGAAGACGTGCTCGTCGCGGGCGAGGCGGCCACGAGCGACGGCTTCAAGACGTTGATCAGCCACATCAACCACGAGCGCTGCGGCAACGCCGCCATGTGCGTCGGCGCCGCGCAAGGCGCCCTCGAGTACGCCGTGCGGTACATGAACGAGCGCCTGGTCGGCGGCCGGCCCCTCGCCGATCTCCAGGGGCTCCAGTGGAAGATCGCCGACATGGCGACCGAGTTGGAGGCCGCGCGCCTGCTGCTCCAACGCGCCCTCCACCTCGCCGGTCCGCACGGGACGCCCCCCGCGCTCGAGACCGCGATGGCCAAGACCGCGGCCAACCTTGCCGCGAAACGGGTGTGCGACGAGGCGATCCAGCTCCTCGGCGGCTACGGCTACAGCCGTGAGTATCCGGTCGAACGCGTCTACCGCGACATCCGCGGCCTGTGCATCGGCGCCGGCACCATCGAGATCCAGCGCAACTACATCGGCAGCCAGGTGCTGCGAGGCGCCACGACGTCGAGCGCGGGCTGGCGCAACCCCCTCGCCGGCGGGTGAGGCTGCGCCCCACGTACCGTCATCCGGGCGCACGGGAGTACCGGGTGCCCGGCGGCCCGTGGGCCGGACCCTCGTTCGACGAACTGCTCACGACAGCCGCCCACACCGGGCGCGGCCCGCTGGTCGTCGAGCCCGGCGGCGCACCGCTCGACGCCGCCGCGCTCGAGGCGCAGGTGGCGGCCCTCGCGGGCGGATTGCGGGCCGCCGGTCTGCGACGGGGCGGGGTTCTCGCGTGGCAGGCGCCCAACTGGCCCGAGGTCGTCCTGCTGTACCGGGCGTGTTGGCGACTCGGCGCGATCGCCGCTCCGGTGCACCATCAAGCGGGACCCTCCGACATCGAGCCCATGCTCGCCCAGGTCGAGCCGGCGCTGTTCCTCGCCCGGGACGACGTCCGCGGCCCCAGCGCCCGGTTCCTGAAGCTGCTCGACGGATCGCCGGTCAGGCGGTCGGCGGCCCGCCCGAGCGACCTCGCGGTCGCCCTGTACACGTCGGGATCGACCGGCGTCCCCAAGGCGGCCCTCCACACGCAACGTGGTCTCGCGTACAAGGCGCGGGTGATGGCCGCCGCCCACACGCTGACGCCCAACGACGCGATCCTGATGCCCGCGCCCCTGGCCCATGTGTCGGGTCTCCTCAACGCGGTGCAGATCCCGGGGTTCGTCCCGATGCGCGCCGTCCTCATGGAGCGGTGGGATCCGGAGTTCGCGCTCGAGCTCGTCGCGCGTGAACGCATCACGTTCATGATCGGGCCGCCGACGTTCTTCGTTTCGATGATGGGCGCGACCGGATTCGGTCCCGAGCGGGTCAGGACGCTGCGACTCGTGTCCAGCGGTGGCGCGGGCGTGACTCCGGCTTTCGTCGAAGAGGCGACGGAACGGCTCGGTTGCCGGGTGAAGCGCACCTACGGATCGACGGAAGCGCCGACCGTCACGACGAGCACCGCCGCCGATCCGGTCGAGCGGGCGCGCCAAACCGACGGGCACACCACCGGCGCCGCCGAGCTGCGGATCAGCGACGTCGCCACCGGCCGGGCCCGCCCGCCCGGCGAGCGGGGCGAGTTGTGGCTGCGGGGACCCGAGCTGTTCGCGGGGTACGCCGACGCCGAGCAGACCCGCGCCGCGGTATCGCGGGGATGGTTCCGTACCGGCGACCTCGCCACCGTCGACTCCGACGGCTGGCTGACCATCGTGGGCCGCCTCAAGGACGTGATCATCAGGGGCGGCGAGAACATCGCCGCCGCCGAGGTCGAAGCCGCGCTCGAGGCCCACTCCGCGGTGCGGCAAGCCGTCGCGGTGGGTGCGCCGGACGAACGTCTCGGCGAGCGGGTGTGCGCGTTCGTCGTCGCCGACGAGCAGTTCGATCTCGCACGGGTGCAGGCGTGGTTCGCCGAACGGGGCGTCACCCGCTTCAAGACGCCCGAGCGCGTGGTGCAGCTCGACGAGCTCCCGCTGCTCGCAAGCGGGAAGCCCGACCGGGCGGCATTGAGATCGAGGGCCGAGAAGTCGTGAAGCGGCTCGCAGGCGTTGCCCTGCTCGCGGCGTGGGTCGGCGCGGCCGCGCCCGCGACCGCGGCTGGTCCCCCGGCGCTGGCAGGGGTCCACTCCTTCGCGCTCGCCCTGGGCGGAAAGCCGATCAACGACCCCGGCGTTCGAGCCAAGCTCCTCGACTACGACCTCGTCGTCGTCGACGGTGAAGATGCCCCGGCGCCGCTCATCAGCGAGCTTCGCGATCACAACGTGATCGTCCTGGGCTACCTCAGCGTGGGCACCATCGAGAAGTGGCGCTCGTGGTATCCCCGGGCCAAGCAGTACCGGGGAACGCGGTGGGGCGACTGGGGTGAGTGGTACGCCCGGGTGAACAAGCCCGGGTTTCGCAACCTGATCGTCGACGACGTCGCGCCCACGATCCTCGCCAAGGGCTTCGACGGGCTGTTCCTCGACAACACCGACATGATCGAGGCCTACCCGAGCAAAGCCACCGGCATGACGCTGCTCGTGGCCGGCCTGGCCGGCCTCGCCGACGACAACGCGGCGCTCCTCTTCACCCAGAACGGCGAGGAATCGCTGCAGCAGGAAGGTCTCGTTGCCTACTTCGACGGGTGGAACCGGGAAGACGTGACGTCGACGTACAGCTTCGATCAGAAGCGCTACCGCATGCTGTCACCGGCGCAGATAGCCGACAACCAGGCCGCGCTCAACGAGCTTGCCGCCGCCGGCTTGTTCGTCTCCGCCACCGACTACGTCAAACGCGCCGGCAACGACGGGGAGGCCCAGGCCGTTACCAACGCGTGCTCGGTAGGCGCAGTCCCGTTCGCGTCCGACATCAAGTTGAACCGCATCCCTTCGCCACCGCTGTCCTGCCAGTGATTCATGTGTGCGTTTCCTCGCGCATGGCGCGAGGAAACGCACAAACAAAAGAGACGGGGTCTCAGATGACGGACTCGCCCGCTTCGACGCGCGGGCGCAGGAGCGCGGCGAGCCGATCACGGTGGTAGTCGGCGTCGCCGAAGCGGAGCTGGTCGAGCTGCGCCCGCTTCATGAAGAGGTGGAGGTCGTGTTCCCAGGTGAAGCCGATCCCGCCGTGCACCTGGAGTGCGGACGCCATCACCCGCTTCGACGCGTCACTGCACCAGACCTTGGCCGTCGACGCCGCCACCGATGCTTCGGGGTCTCCGGCGCTCAGGCACCACGCGGCCCAGTAGGTGACCGACCTCATCCCCTCGACGTCGACGAGCATGTCGGCGCAGCGGTGTTTCACTGCCTGAAAGCTGCCGATCGGGCGCCCGAACTGCACCCGGTCTTTGGCGTACTCGACCGCCATCGCCAGGGCCCGGTCTGCGGCACCGAGCATCTCCGCCGCGGTGAGGGTGGCGCCGCGGTCGACCAGTGCGTCCACCACGTCGGGCCCGCCCAGCCGCCGGGCCTGGGCGCCGTCGAGGACGAGCCAGCCGACCGGACGCGTGCGGTCCATTGCCGGCTCGGGCGCCGGCGACGCCTCGAGGTCGACTGCGTACACCCCGGGCCCGT
>JBOGFL010000694.1:0-8298 GCA_050743285.1 Acidimicrobiia bacterium | reverse complement strand
GGTTCCGGCGGCGGCGCGGGCGGCAACGCCGGCCCCCGAAACCGGGACGGCGTCGGCGAGGAGGTCGTCGATGACACCGACGAACGAGCCGATCGCGGCCTCACGGCCGACGACGCGGCCGCGGCGGCGCGCGAAGACGCCGAGGCCCCGTCGGAATCACCGGTGCGGCCTCGCATCGGCGACACCCGACCCGCGCCCGTGCCGCAGGCCGCATCCGGCGACCGTGACGGCGCCGCCCGGACTGGTCGTCGACGCCGTCGCCGCGGCGGACGGGGCCGGGGCGGAGGCGAGGCCCGCTCGACCGAACCGGTCCGCGCTGATCTCGGGACGGGCGCGGACGGCACTTCCGCACTCGAGGTGCTCGACGAGGAAGTGCTCGAACGGCGGCGCGGTCGCACACGCAAGGGCCGGCCCGCGGGTCGCTACCAGATGTGTGTGCACGTCTCGTCGGGCGGCGCCACGCAGATCGCGGTGCTCGAAGGGCGCAGCCTCGTCGAGCACTCGGTGAGTGTCCCGAGCGACGCCGACACGTCGATCGACGGCAACATCTACCTCGGCAAGGTGCAGAACGTTCTCCCCGGCATGGAAGCGGCGTTCGTCGACGTCGGGACACCGAAGAACGGCGTGCTGTACCGCGGTGACGTCGCCTTCGACCCGGCCGACGTCGAGGAGAGCCAGCCTCGCATCGAGCGGTTGCTCAAGAACGGGCAGTCGATCACGGTGCAGGTCACGAAGAATCCGATCGGCGCCAAGGGCGCGCGCCTCACCCAGGAGGTGAGCCTCGCGGGCCGTTTCGTCGTCATGGTTCCGGCCGAGCCCGAAACGTACGGGATTTCGAAGCGGATGCCCGAGGACGAGCGCCGGCGGCTCCGGCGCATCCTCGACGGCATCCGGCCGAAGGACGCGGGGATCATCGTTCGCACCGCCGCCGAAGGGGCCACCGCCGACGAGCTCGAGCGCGACCTTGCTCGTCTCCAGTCCCAGTGGCAGCAGATCTCGAGTCTGGCCGCGAGCTCAAAGGCGCCGCGGCTCCTGTATCAGGAGCCGGTGCTCGTCCTGCGGTTGATTCGCGAGGAGTTCACCAAGGAGTACCGCGGCGTGGTGATCGACGACCGCGCCCTGTACGAGGAGGTGAAGGGTTACATCGAGGCGATCGCGCCCGAGCTCGCCGAACGGGTCGAGTACTACGACGCTGAAGCTGAGAACCTCCCGTTGTTCGAGCGGTACCACGTGCAGGAGCAACTGCTGAAGGCACTCGACCGCAAGGTGTGGCTCCCGTCCGGTGGATCACTCGTGATCGACCGCGCCGAGGCGTTTACCGTCATCGACGTCAACACGGGCAAGAACGTCGGGAAGTCGAACCTCGAGGAAACCGTGTTCAAGAACAACCTCGAGGCGGCCGAGGAGGTTGCGCGTCAGCTTCGTCTGCGCGACATCGGCGGCATCATCGTCATCGACTTCATCGACATGGAGATCAAGGAGAACCGGACCGAGCTCATGCGCTCCTTTCGTGACGCGCTGGCGCGGGACAAGACCCGGACCCAGGTGTTCGAGGTGAGCGAGCTCGGGCTCGTCGAGATGACTCGTAAGCGCATCTCGGAGGGTCTCGTCGAGGCCTTCAGTCATGTATGTGAGACATGCCACGGACGGGGTTATCTGGTCGACATCTCCCTCGAGGGGGACATCGACTAGCCTGGTCGGGTTCCCCACGGCCGGAAGGTTTTGTCGCGTGTACGCAGTGGTTCGTACCGGGGGCAAGCAGTACCGGGTCGAGCCCGGGGGCAGGCTCGAGATCGAGCGGCTGCGGGTTCCCGAGGGTGCCGAAGTCAAGCTGAAGCCCCTCCTCGTCGTCGACGGCGACCAGGTGCTGTCGCGCCCGACCGAGCTCGGTGAGGCGACCGTCACCGCCCGGGTGCTGGGCGAGGGCAAGGGCCAGAAGGTGAGCGGCTTCACGTACCGCTCGAAGTCGAACGAACGGCGCCGCTACGGCCACCGTCAGAACTACTCGCTGGTCGAGGTACTGACGATCAGCGCCGGCGGCAAGACCGCCACCGCGCCGCCGCCGGAGAAGACCGAGCCGGCGAAGAAAGCGCCCGCGGCGAAGAAGACGCCTCCGAAGAAGGCGCCCGCCACCAAGAAGACACCGGCCAAGAAGACGCCCGCGAAGAAGAAACCCGCCAAGAAGGCGCCGGCCGTCGAGAAGGCCCCGGTCAAGAAGAAGCAGAGCGGAGGAACCTGAGATGTCGAAGAAGAAGGGCGCCGCCTCCTCCCGCAACGGGCGCGACTCGGCCGCTCAGCGCCTTGGCGTCAAGGTCTACAGCGGCACGTCCGTCAGCGCGGGCACGATCATCGTGCGCCAGCGCGGCACGCGCGTCCACCCCGGCCGCAACGTCGGCAAAGGCGGCGACGACACGCTGTTCGCCACCGCCACCGGCGTGGTCCGCTTCGGTCACCGCGGCGGCCGCAAGCTCGTCGACGTCGTCCCCTCCGGCTGACGCCCCGCTCTTTCTGTCTTGTACGTTCCGGCCCACTATCGGGGCCGAAACGCACGAACAGGCAACGCCCGTCACGACCTAGCCTGTAGAGATGAGCGCGCCCGAGGCACTGCATTTCACGCCTGACGAAGACGCCAACCGGTTGCTGGCGACTGACCCGCTGGCGGTGCTGATCGGAATGCTGCTCGACCAGCAGGTCCCGATGGAGTGGGCGTTCAGCGCGCCGCATCTCTTGGCGCAACGCCTCGGCGGCGCGCTCGACGCGCGCAAGATCGCCGCGATCGACCCCGCCGAGCTCGAAGCGGTGTTCCGCGGCCCTCCCGCCCTCCACCGGTTCCCCGCCAGCATGGCGAAGCGCACCCAGGCACTGGGACAAGCCCTCGTCGGCCACTACGACGGGCAGGCCGAGAACGTCTGGCGGGACGTGCCGACCGGCGCCGAGTTGCTCGAGCGGGTCAAGGGACTACCCGGGTTCGGTGAGCAGAAGGCACGGATCTTCGTCGGGCTGCTCGGCAAGCGACTGGAGGTACGTCCAACGGGGTGGGAGGACGCGGCCGCCGACTGGCCTTCGATCGCTGACGTCGACAGCTACGCGCGAGTCGGCGAGATTCGCGAGAAGAAGCGCGCCATGAAGGCGAAGGCCCGCGCCCGCGCCGGGTGAGCCAGTTCGTCGACGAGGTCCAGGTCAACCTACGCGGCGGGGACGGCGGCGCGGGCGCGATCTCGTTCCGCCGGGAAGCGCACGTGCCCAAGGGCGGGCCTGACGGCGGCGACGGCGGCAATGGCGGTGACGTCGTGTTGCAGGCCGACCGAAACGTCGCGTCGCTGCTCGCGTTTCGCGATCATCCGCACCGTCGCGCCAACAGGGGCAAGCACGGCCAAGGAAAGAAACGGCACGGCGCGCGGGGTGCCGACCTTGTCGTAAGAGTTCCCGAGGGGACCGTCGTCAGGTCGCGCGAAGGCGATGTCCTCGCCGACCTCGTGAGCGACGGCGACTCGTGGGTTGCCGCCGCCGGCGGGCGTGGCGGGCGTGGCAACACCCGCTTTCTGAGCAACGCGCGCCGGGCACCCAGCTTCGCCGAGCAGGGCGAGTACGGCGAGGAGCGCTGGGTACGTCTCGAGTTGAAGCTGATGGCCGACGTGGCCGTCGTCGGCTTTCCGAACGCCGGCAAGTCGACGCTCGTCTCGGCGGTGAGCGCGGCCCGCCCCAAGATCGCCGACTACCCCTTCACCACGCTCGAGCCCCATCTCGGAGTGGTCCGGTTCCATGAGCACGAGTTCGTGATCGCGGATGTCCCCGGCCTGATCGAAGGTGCTTCGGAAGGCAAGGGGCTCGGCCATCGCTTTCTCCGCCACGTCGAACGGGCACGCGTGCTGCTCGTACTGCTCGATCTGGCTTCGCTCGAGGGCCGCAGCCCCGAGGACCAGGAAGCGGTGCTGCTGACCGAGCTCGTGCGGTACCGGCCCGTGCTCGTCGAGCGTCCCCGCCTCGTCGTCGGCACCAAGGCCGACGCCGGCGACGCGCCCTTCGACGGTCTGCGCATCTCGGCGGTGACCCGGGCCGGTCTCGACGACATGCTGGGACGACTGGCGATCCTGGTCGAGGACGCCCGCGCCGCGGAGCCGAAACCCGAAGCGTTCGTGGTGCACCGGCCCCGGGAGGAGGGCTTCAGCGTTCAGCGTGACAACGACGGGGCCTGGCGCGTCCTCGGGCGGGCCGCCGAGCGCGTTGTCGCGATGGCCGATCTCAACAACCCGGAGGCGATCGCCTACATCCAGGACCGTCTTCGGCGCATGGGCGTCGAGCGCGCCCTCGTCCGCGCCGGGGCCTGCGACGGCGACGTGGTGAGGGTCGGCGAGCAGGAGCTCGAGTACCACGAGGCATTTACGTGACGCCGGCCGCCGGCACCGTGACATGTGTCGTGAAGGTCGGCACCTCCTCGCTCACGGACGCGCATGGCGAGCTCGCACCGGCCGCTCTCACGAAGCTCTGCGCCGATATCGCGTCGGCCCGGGTTGCGGGCCACGAGATCGTGTTGGTGTCTTCGGGCGCCATCGCCGCCGGCCTGCCTGCGCTCGGCCTCGAGCGCCGCCCCGCCGACGTCGGGATGCTGCAAGCCGTGGCCGCGGTCGGTCAGCCCCTGCTGATGGAGCGAATCGGCACGACCCTCGCAGACCACGACCTCGTCGCCGGTCAGGTCCTGCTCACGCCGTACGACTTCATCCAGCGCGCCCAGTACCTGCACGCCCGCGCCACTCTGCGCCGCCTGCTCGACCTCGGTGTGGTCCCGGTCGTGAACGAGAACGACACCATCGCCGACGACGAGATCCGGTACGGAGACAACGACCGGCTCGCCGCTCTGGTCTCGCACCTGGTCGCGGCCGATGTTCTCTGCATGCTCACCGATCAGCCCGGCGTGCTCAGCTCGGATCCGCGGGTCGACGCCGGGGCGTCACTCATCGAGGAGATCGCCGAGATCGACGCCGCCCTCGAGTCGGTCGTGGGCGGCGCCGGCACCGAGCGGGGCAGCGGCGGCATGGCGAGCAAGCTGGCCGCGGCCAAGATCGCGGCGTGGTCGGGAGTGCGGGCGGTGATCGCGGCGGCCAACGTGCCCGATGTGGTCGCCGGCGCCATCGACCAGCGCCCGATCGGGACCGTGGTGCACGCCCGGGAAACGCGCCTTCCGAGCCGCAAGCTCTGGATCGCGTTCGCGCGCGGCGCCACCGGCCGGATCGTCGTCGACGAGGGCGCCGAGGGCGCGCTCCGCCACGACGGGCGGTCGCTGCTGCCGGCGGGCGTACGCGGGGTGGAAGGCGCTTTCGGCCCCGACGAGGCGGTCGAGGTCGTGGGGGAGGGCGGCGCCGTCTTTGCCAAGGGGCTGGTCCGCTACTCGGCGGCGGCGCTCCAGGCGGTGGCCGGCCACCGGACCTCGGATCTGCCCGAGGGGACGCCCCACGAGGTCATCCACCGTGACGACCTCGTCGTCCTGCCCTGACCGTGTTCCCCGGCCCCTCCGGTCGGCTGACCGGCCGGGACGGCTTGCATCGGTCGATGGCTCAGGTCACACTTGCCGCCACTTCACGCCGGTCAGGACGGGGGGACGGCCCTCCGCCACCGAGGGCCGAGCCGGCGGCGCGGGAGGGCGACCAGGTCGCCCTCTCGGCGCGTTCGGCGGCAATCAACCGGCGGTCGCGGACTACCCCGCAAGTACGCTGATGCGATGCCCGTGACACCGGTCGTCGATCTGGGACGCCGCGCCAAGGCCGCGTCCCGGAAGCTGGCCACCGCGCCGACCGAGCAGAAGGCCTCGGCGCTCCGAACCGCCGCCGACCTGCTCGACGAACGCGCCCCGGAGACTCTCGCGGCGAATGCACTCGACTTGCACGCGGCCGAGACCGGCGGAATGGCGTCGGGCCCGCTCGACCGGCTGCGTCTCACCGAAGACCGGATCGGCTCGATGGCCGACGGGCTCCGCCAGGTGGCCGGCCTCCCGGACCCGGTCGGCGACGTCCTCGAGCGTTGGACGACCGCCGCCGGGCTCGACATAGAGAAGGTCCGGGTTCCGCTGGGCGTGATCGCCATCATCTACGAGAACCGGCCCAACGTCACCAGCGACGCCGGCGGTCTGTGCCTGATGTCCGGAAACGCCGCACTGTTGCGCGGCTCCGCGACCGCCCTCGAGTCGAACCGGGCCGTGACCGCGGTGCTGCGTGAGGCGCTGGCCAAAGTCGACCTGCCGGAGGACGGCGTCGTTCTCGTCGACGACCCGGCCCACGAGACCGTGGTCGAGGTCATGCGGCTGGGTGAATACGTCGACTGCCTGATCCCGCGCGGCGGTCCCGACCTCGTCGGCAGCGTGCGCGAGAACGCGACAGTCCCCGTGATCATCGACGGCGACGGCAACTGCCATGTCTACGTCGACGCCGGCGCCGATCTCGACGAGGCGCGGGCCATCGTCGTGAACGCGAAGATCCAGCGCCCCAGCGTCTGCAACGCTGCTGAGTCGCTCGTCGTGCACGAATCCGTGGCCGATGCGTTCATCCCGGCAGTCGCCGACGCGCTCGGGGAAGGGTCCGTCGAGCTGGTCGGCGACGAGCAGGCTCGCGCCCGAGCCCCTATGGGCACCGCCACCGAAGACGACTTCGGACGCGAGTTCCTCGATCTCAAGCTCTCGGTCGCGGTGGTGCCGTCACTCGACGCCGCCATCGACCACATCAACCGCTACGGGACAGGCCACACCGAGGTGATCGTGACCCGGGATGAAGACGCGGCCCGCCGCTTCACGAACGAGATCGACGCGGCCGTCGTCATCGTGAACGCTTCGAGTCGCTTCACCGACGGCGAGCGTTTCGGCTTCGGCGCCGAGATCGGCATCTCCACCCAAAAGCTGCACGCCCGGGGCCCGATGGCGCTGCCCGAGCTCACCACCTACAAGTACGTCGTGCACGGCGGCGGTCAGGTCGTCACCTGATGGCAAACCGCTTCGAGTCCGTACCGGGCGTCATCGAGGCGCTGCGCGACGTCGACTATCTCGCCGACGCCAACATCGCCAGTGTCGCGTTTCTCGCCGACCGGCTCGAGAAGCCGGTGCTCGTCGAGGGCCCGGCCGGGGTCGGCAAGACCGAGCTGGCCAAGGCCGCCGCCGCCTCGACCGGCGCTCGCCTCATCCGGCTTCAGTGCTACGAGGGCCTCGACGAGTCGAAGGCGCTCTACGAATGGAACTACAAGAAGCAGCTGCTCCGCATCCAGGCCGACCGCGAGCACGAGACGACCTGGCGCGACGTCGAGGCCGACATCTTCTCCGAGCCGTTCCTGCTGACCCGGCCGCTGCTCGAAGCCATCCGGGCCGAGGAGCCCATCGTCCTGCTCATCGACGAGGTCGACCGGGTCGAGATCGAGACCGAGGCGCTCCTGCTCGAGGTGCTCTCCGACTTCCAGGTCTCGATTCCCGAGCTGGGCACCATCGTGGGCCGGCAGCGGCCGCTCGTCATCCTCACCTCCAACAACACCCGCGAGCTGTCGGAGGCCCTGAAGCGGCGCTGCCTGTACCTCCACATCGACTACCCCGACATCGAGCGCGAGAAGGAGATCGTCCGGGTTCGCGTGCCCGAGATCGACGAGGCGCTGGCCGAGCAGGTCGCCGCAGTTGTGCGGTCGATCCGGCAGCTCGACCTCAAGAAAGCGCCATCGATCTCGGAGACGATCGACTGGGCCCGGACCCTGCTCTACCTGGGGAAGAAGGAGATCGACCCCACGGTCATCGGCGAGACCCTGCACGTGCTGTTGAAGTACCAGTCGGATATCGAGAAGGCCCGCAAGGAGATGGGCTCGACGGAGGACGGCGGGTAGCCCGTGCTCGACACGCTGCAGGGGTTCGTGCACGAACTCCGCGAGGCGGGCCTGCCGCTCTCGATGACCGAGAACCTCGACGCCATGCGCGCGGTCGAGCATGTCGACATCGCGGACCGGGACACGTTCAAAGCCGCGCTCGGCGCAACACTCGTCAAGCACTACCGCCACGAGAAGGTGTTCGACACCGTCTTCGACGTCTATTTCTCGCTGTACGCGCCCGGAATCGGCGACCCCGGCGACCTCGAGGCGGCCCAGGAGTTCGGGGACGAGTCGGCGGCGGCGCCGAGCGGCAGTGGTGGCGCGGGTGAGCTCTCGCCGGAAGAGCTGGCCGAGATGCTGCTGTCGGCGCTTGCGACGATGGACCGCGAAGAGCTGCGTCGCCTGGCGGCGATGGCGGTCCAGCGGTTCGCGGGCATGGAGCCGGGCCGCCCGGTCGGCGGCACCTACTAC
>JBOGFL010000693.1:0-5304 GCA_050743285.1 Acidimicrobiia bacterium | reverse complement strand
CCTCGGGCCGCCGCAGCGGCGGCACGGACTTCGGGGGTTGCCGGCGGGCCGGCACCTGTTCGAGCAGCCGTTCGGTGACTTCGGCGACCTCGAGCGCGGCCGCTTCCATGATCGTCGCCACCTCGGCCTTGGGCTTCGTGACTCCGCTGACCTTCCTCGTGTATTGGCGCGCCGCGGCCTCGATCTCGTCGCGGGTCGCCGGCGGTTCGAGTCCTCGGAGTTCAGTGATGTTTCGGCACATGCGCGCCAGCGTAGAGCCTGTGAACTCAGCCGGCGTCCAGCCGCCAGATCGTGAGGTCTGTCTCGTACAGGTACATGACCACGACACCATCGGAGGTCACCGCGGCGGCGTCGACGCTATGGGGATGGAGGACCTCGGGGCCGCCCAGCGCGACCGGATCACCCCACTCCTCACCGTCCTCGGACCGCCAGATCGTCGCTTCGCCATCGTCGTCGCCGGCCACAGCCAGGAAACCGTCGTCGACGGCGAGGACGACCGGAACGGCGTCAGTATTGGGCTGATCGAGGTCTTCGAGACCTTCGACGTCGTTCGACGTGCCGACGTTGTTCCATTCGATGCCGCCGTCGTTCGAGACCGAGATGCCGAAGACGGCGTCGTCGGTGCTTCCTTTGAACTCGGCGATGTACGCGGCGACCAGATCGTCGCCGCGCCCGGCCAGGCTCACGACGGTCTGGCCTTTGAACTCGTCGGGGGCGGCGAGCCCGTCGGTCTCCTCGCCGACCCAGCTCTCACCGCCGTCGTCGGAGCGGTACCGCGTGAAGCCCTCACTGCCACCTGCGATCGCAAGGAGGTCGTCAGCGGTTGACGTCATCGTGTCCAGGGAATCGACGTCGACGTCGGACACGTCGACCTCTTCCCACTGGGCACCGTCCTTCGAGCTCTGGAGACCGTCGCCCGTGAGCGCGATCACCGAATCATCCGCCGCCGCCAGCGCGTCGACGCTTTCGCTGAGGCCCTCGACGTCACCCTCCTGGACCCATTCGTCGTCGTCCGACCGGACTACCAGGCCATCGCCGGTCACCGCGACGGTCTCGCCCACTTCGGCGATTCCGGCGACTGCGTCGAAATCGTCGAGATCCTCCAGCTCGACTTCCGTCAGCTCGGCCTCGTCCCCGAGGTCGTCGAGCGCGAACGTGCTCTCAGCCGAGAACGTGCTCTCAGCCGAGTTGCTCGATCCTGCTCCGTCGTCTCCACACGCAGTCGCCGGCGTCACGGCAAGACCGACGGCGGCCAGAACCCCCCAGGCCCTCACGGACAGATTCTGCCTCAAACCGCCCGAGTTTGGCGGTCGACGAGGGCGGCTACGTTCGGATCGAATGCCCGAGAGCCGCTACATCATCCGAGGTGGGCTGGAAGGCCGGGAGCGGCTGCGGACGCTGTCCCGGGTACTCCGGCCCACGACGCGCCCTTTCCTTGATCGCGCGGGGGTTCGAGTCGGCGCCCGCTGTCTCGACGCCGGCTGCGGGGGAGGCGACGTGACCATCGAGCTGGCCGCGATCGTTGGCGCAGGCGGCTCAGTACTGGGCATCGACATCGACGACCTCAAGCTCGAGATCGCGCGCGAAGAAGCGCGGGAAGCTGACGTCAAGAACGTGACGTACGAGTGCCTCAGCATCGACGACATCTCCGGAGCCAACCTCGACGCGGTGTACGCCCGATTTCTCCTCAGCCACCTTCCGGATCCTGAAGGCACACTGGATCGAATGCGCACGCTGACCCGGGTCGGCGGCGTCGTCGCCGTCGAAGACGTCGATTTCACCGGCTCCTACTGCTACCCGGAGAACGCGGCCTTTGCGCGCTACTGCGACCTGTACACACAGGCCGCCCACGCTCGCGGTGCTGACCCGAACATCGGTCGCCGGCTTCCGCAGATGTTCGTCGATGCCGGACTCGCCGAGATCGACGTCTCGGTGGTTCAACCGACCGGTTTCGACCCGGAGGTCAAGCGCGTCACCGTCTTGACCCTCGAGAACATCGCGGACGCCGTCGTCGACGTCGGACTCGCGACAAGACCGGAAGTGAACGAGCTGGTCGGTCAGCTCGCGGCGTTCGCGGCCGAACCCACGTCGGTCCTCAGCTTCCCGCGAATTGTTCAGGTGGCAGGCACGGTCTGAGCACGCGCTCAGCTTCGTTCTGAAAGGTCAACCCCTGCGCGGACGAGAAGGTGTCGGTGTCGCGTGCGGCGCGGAACACGTCGTCGAAGCGGGAAAGCACGTAGCACCCCGCGGCCTCGGACCAGTGCACCGGCTCCTCGTCCCGCAGGTGCTGGTACAACCGCCACGGGCTCCACCAGGTCGCGGCGTCGAACGGCACGAACTGCAGGTCCCCCATCCCGGCCTTTCCGGGCGCTCGCGCCACTTGTGCACCAGCAGGCTCAGCGGGGACGCCGCCGGTTGACCGCCATCAGTCCGACCCCGGCGACGACGACGCTCCCGCCCACCACGACCCAGGCAGGATCGAGCCCGCCGCCGTCGTCGTCCCCGGACGCCGCCGTGGTCGCCGTGCGGCAGTCGTGAGCGGGGCGGACGTGGGCGGTTGCGTCGTGCTCGTCGTCGACGCAGACGTCGGGGCTTCAACCCCGGCCTCCTCGTCGACGGTCGAACCGATGAGCTCGGCGAACGCGTCCTGCCCCGCCGTGGTGAGATGGATGCCGTCGGCAGCGACGAGCGAGGGATCCGCGGTCGATCGCCCGTCCCAGTCGATGAGCTGCAGGTTGGTCCAGCGCTCCTCGGCCGCCGCGAGCTCCGCGTTCGACGCCGGTACCCAGTCGGCGAACTGGCGGAGGTTGACCCAGTACACGCGGTCGACGCCGCGTAGCCGTTCCATCAGGTCGTCGATCCATCCCGCGAGCTGTTCGGGCGTTTCGCCGTCGTTGGCCCCCAGGTTGATGACGACGGTGTCGCCGATCGACCCTGCGTTGGCGTCAATGATGCCCGGTGCGTCGTAAGTGTGCTGGCGCTCGCTCGCGAACTGTGTGACCTGCCAGCCGCTGGCTCCCAGACGGCCGGCGAGTGCGCCCTGGGCGCCGACGACCACCGAGTCGCCGAGCACGAACACGCGCCGGTCGTCCGGTTCGTCACCGCCGGCTCTTGCGCTCGCGGGCCAGATCGCCGCGACAAAGAGGAGGCTGATACCGGCGCGGCGCGCGAACCGGGGTGAGGACGCAATGGGCGGTCGCCGCATAGGTTCCGGCGCGGTACCCACAGGTGACGGCGCCAAACAACCCTACCGATCGGTGCTCGCACGACCGCGCACCGGGGTGCAGTCAGGAAACGGTGGCGAGCCCCGCGGCGACCGCAAAGCCAAGAGTGGTCATGAGGCCCGCGATGCGGCCGGCCTTGCGGATCGCCTCCGGGACCATGGCATCGATCAGCATGACGAGCAGCGTGCCGGCGGCGAAGCCGTCGGCTGCGGCCGTGAGCTCGCCCCTGCCGGCGTCGGCCACGGCGAACCCGACGACCGTAGATAGCGTGCAGACGATCGTGAGGACGACCCACAGGCGCGTGATCCTCCCGCGGTCAAAGCCCTGCTCGTGCATTTCGGTGGCGGACGCAATCGCCTCGGGAAGATTCGACACGAAGATGGCGACGAGCAGGCCGATTCGGACTCCCCCGCTGGCCGCCAGACCGGTTCCGAGGACGAACTGCTCCGGAATACCATCGAGGAGCGCGCCGAGCGCGAGCGACGGTCCGGCATTCCCGACCTGACTCGGGTCTCGGTGTTTGAGGGATCGACCAAAGCGCTTCATGACGACGGCGTCGAGGGCGAAGAACGTCAGCGCGCCGCCGGCAAGCCCCAAGGCAACGGCGCGGGCGCTTCCGATGCGCAGGCCCTCCAGAGCGAGGTCGAAGCTGATGGCGCTGATCAGCGCGCCGGCGCCGAAGGCGAGAACCAGTCCGAGCGCACGATCCGGCCAGCGGCGCGCCAGTCCGACCAGGGCACCGATGAGGAGCGACGCCGCCGCGAGAGCCCCCCAACCCAGCGCTTCGAGCACGCGTCCCTCCGTCAGTCTCTTTGGCACCGCGCCGGCACAATTATTGGTCCTGTGCGACGCCAAACGTGTCCCGAGCGGAGCGGCCTAGGATCACCGGTTTCGCGACGAGCCAGATGCCGGGGGCCGCATGATCCGGATCGAGGAGTCGGTCTGCGGGCCGATCTGCAACGACTCCGGGAAATTGCTCGAGGTGCGCGACGGTGCCTGAAATCGCTGATCGGTTCCGAAGCGTCGCCGCTGCGTTCACGCAGCGCGTCGACGCGGTACCCGCCGAGGCGTGGGACAACCCGGCGCCGTGCGAGGGTTGGGTGGCCCGGGACGTCGTGGGGCATCTGGTCGAGTGGGTACCTGCGTTCCTCAGCAATTACGCCGACACGGAGCTCCCCGCCGGTCCGTCCGTCAACGAGGATCCTCGCCGGGCGTGGAGCGCAACGCGCGATGCCATTCAGGCAGCGCTCGACGACCCGGCGCGCGCAGCGCGCCAGTGCAACGCACCCGGCGGCCCGATGACCGTCGCGCAGGCCGTCAACCAGTTCGTGACCAACGACGTTCTGCTCCACACATGGGATCTCGCGCGCGCCACCGGACTCGACGAAACGCTCGATGCCGATGAGGTGCACCAGTTGCTGATGGACATGGAGCCGCTCGACGAGATGCTGCGGAAGAGCGGACACTACGGACCCCGGGTCGAGGTTCCCGACGACGTCGACGAGCAGACCAAGCTCATCGCGTTCATCGGTCGCCGTCCGTAACGAGGTGGCGCGGCGCTCCCGTCACATCGAGCTGAGTTCGGCCACCTGTTCCGGCGTGAGGACGACCGAGGTCGCCTGCATGTTCTCCTCGAGATGTGCGACCGAGCCGGTACCCGGGATCGGCAGCATCACCGGCGACCGGGTGAGGAGCCACGCCAGCGCCACTTGATGCGCCGTCGCACCCTGGGCGGCAGCGATGCGCGCGACGGTGCCGTCGTCGCCGATACTCCCGGCCTCGATGGGCGCCCACGGGAGAAACGCGATCGACTCCGACTCGCACCGATCGAGCATCGCTTCGGAGCGTCGGTCGGTGGGACTGTAGCGGTTCTGTACCGAAACGACTGGCGTCATCTGCTGGGCGGTCGCAAGCTGATCTTCGGTCACGTTGCTCAGCCCGATGTGGCGAATCTTGCCGTGGTCCTTCAGCTCGACGAGCGCGCCAACCGAGTCCTCGAGCGGCACGTCGGGATCGGGCCGGTGCAGCTGATACAACGGGATCTGCTCGACACGCAGCCGCTCCAGACTCCCGTCACACG
>JBOGFL010000692.1:0-5530 GCA_050743285.1 Acidimicrobiia bacterium | reverse complement strand
CTCCTTTTCGCCGTGGTCCTCGTTCTCAATATTCCGACCGAACGGGGTCGCCAAACTCATCGCGGTCATCGTCAGCGCATCTGCGACGATCTTTCGATGAGCGCCGGCCACGATCACAACTCCGGCGATCCGGAGTCTCCCGCCGCACCGTGACGCGATCAACACGCCTTGCCGCCGCCGTCACAGTCACGCTTCGCGCCGCGTCGTACGACCGGCCCGACATGCCGGACGAGCTCCAGGCGGCGTCGACGTCTACTCTCCCAATGCACCGCCCGACCTGCGCGCCATCGTGGACGAAGTCACCTTCTCGGCGGTCGTCAACGTCAGCGACTGCGAAGCCGACACGTGAGGGACGTCAGCACTCCGTCGTTTCCACCACATCGAGCACTCGCGCCACCTGGTCGCCGATGAGGCCCTCGGCTTGCACCCGAGACCACATCTCTTGCAGCGCACTGCGCATGGTTTCGGCTTCGGCGGCGTCGTCGAACTCCAGATCGACGATCGCGTAGTTCGGGTCGTCTGCCGGTCGCAGCACTCGGTACCGGCGAACTCCCGACCCTTTTCGATCGAGGGGATCGCTGTCGAATGCCTGCTTCCAGGTGTCGAAGTCCGGGACCGGGTGCTCGATTCGCAAGATGGGCATGTGGGCTCCAAGGCTCGGGCGCCGTCATATTGCGCTCTCGCGGCGTGAGGCGGTAGTCAGATCACACGACTGCGGTCCCGGGGGTGTACGCATGAAGGTTCCGCTCACAATCCTCGATCATCTGGCGCGAGCCGAGGCCGTCTACGGCGACCGGGTAGCCATCGTCGATGAACCCGATCAGCCCGCCGAGTCGTGGGCCGAAATCACCTACGCCCGGATGGCGGCCCTCGCGCGGGCGCAGGCGGCCGGCCTCGACCGGCTCGGCATCGGGGCCGGCGAGCGGGTCGCGGTCGTGAGCCCCAACTCGTCACGCCTCCTTACCTCCTTCTTCGGCGTCAGTGGCTACGGCCGGGTGCTCGTGCCGATCAACTTCCGCCTCAACGCCGACGAGGTGGCGTACATCGTCGACCACTCGGGTGCTTCGGTGTTGCTGGTCGACCCCGAGCTCGACGACGCGCTCGCCGACGTCGATGCCAAGCACCGCTTCGTGCTCGGCGCCGCGAGCGACGAGGAGCTGTATCACTTCGACGCCGAGCCCGAGGGATGGGAGCCGGACGAAGACGCGACCGCGACGATCAACTACACGAGCGGGACGACGGCCCGGCCCAAGGGCGTGCAGCTCACCCACCGCAACCTCTGGATCAACGCGGCCACCTTCGGCTGGCACACCGGCGTCAACGACCGTGACGTCTACCTGCACACGCTGCCGCAGTTCCACTGCAACGGCTGGGGCATGCTCTACGCCGTCACCGGGATGGGCGGACGGCACGTCGTGTTGCGCAAGGTCGACGGTGCCGAAATCTTGCGCCGGGTCGACGACCACGACGTCACGATCATGTGCGGCGCCCCCGCGGTCGTCGCCGCCGTTCTCGACGCCGTCGGTGGGGACAGCTCGATCGTCGCGGGCCGAGACCGTGTTCGCATCGTCGTCGCCGGCGCCCCCCCGCCGACCCGCACGATCGAGCGGGTGGAGACCGAGCTCGGCTGGGAATTCGGGCAGATCTACGGGCTCACCGAGACGTCGCCGCTGCTCACGGTGAACCGGAAGCGGGCCGAGTACGACGACCTCACCCCGACGGAGCGGGCACAGCGCCTCGGCCGAGCCGGCGCGCCCGCGCTCGGCGTGCAACTCCGCGTCGACGAGGAGGGTGAAGTGCTGGCCCGCAGCAACGTCGTGCTCGACGGGTACTGGGAGCAGCCCGAGGCGACGGCGGAGGCGATCGTCGACGGCTGGTTCCACACCGGCGACGGCGGGGCCGTCGACGACGAGGGCTATCTCACGATCTCCGACCGCAAGAAAGACGTCATCATCTCCGGCGGGGAGAACGTGTCCTCCATCGAGGTGGAGGAAACGTTGTTCTCACACCCGGCCGTGGCCGAGGTCGCGGTCATCGGCGTGCCCGACGAGAAGTGGGGCGAAACCGTGAAGGCGCTCATCGTCCGCGCGCCGGAGGCGTCCGCCACCGAGGCAGACCTCATCGGTCATTGCCGCGACCGCCTCGCGCACTACAAGTGCCCGACCAGCGTCGAGTTCCGCTCCGAGTTGGCCCGCACGGCCACCGGCAAGCTCCAGAAGTTCAAGCTGCGCGGCCCCTACTGGGAGGGACGCCACCGTCAGGTCAGCTGAGGCGCCGCTGGATGCCTCCAGGTTGCCGGGTGCGGCTTCGCCTCTCAGGAATCGGCGACGAGCTTGAACGCCGCCCCGGTCGCGTCGGTCGCGGCGGCCAGTCGGCCGTACGGCGTGTCCTCGGCCGGGAGCACAACTGCGCCGCCCAGATCGACGATCTTCTTCAGCGCGGCATCGGTGTCGTCCACGCCGAAGTAGATCGACCAGTGCGCGGGGACGCCGCCGGCCAGCATGGCCGATGCGTCCATGATCCCGGCGAGCTGATTCTCGCCTTCTCCAAGGGTCGTGTAACGGAACTCGGGCGTGTCGCCCATGGTGTGGGTGTCCCAACGGAACACGTCGCGGTAGAAGGTGATCGCGGTCTCGTAGTCCCGGGTGTGCAGCTCGAACCACGACGGCGCGCCGGTCTCAGCGAAGACCCCGAAGCCCTGGTGGGTGCCGGGCTGCCACATGCCGATCGCGGCCCCGCCGGGGTCGCTGACGACACCCATCGTGCCGAGGTCGGCCACTTCCATCGCCGGGACGATGACCTGACCGCCGTTGGCGGCCGCCGCGTCGACGGTCTTCCGGGCGTCGTCGGTCGCCAGGTAGATCGACCAGACGTTGGAGACACCGGCGTCGGGCATGTCGGGCATGCCGCCGGCGACCCGGACGCCGTCCTTCTCGAAGTTGAAGTAGCCGCCGAATTCCTGGTTGGGCTCCTCGGAGGACCAGCCGAAGAGGTCGCCGTAGAACGCCCGGGCACGGTCCGTGTCGGAGGTCATCAGGTCGATCCAACAGGGTGCGCCGATGGGGGCGGTCTCTCGTTTGGGCATGATGGCTCCTTTGCCGGGCTCGATTTCGAATCTCACACCTTCGACGCTGCCGGGCCAGAAAACTCATCGGGCCGGGTCGCCGCCTGATCAGTTCGACAAAAGTGAGAGAATCGCCCGATGACGGGGGCTCTGGTCGAGGTCGACGCGGTCGTCGTCGGCGCCGGGTTCGCCGGGCTCCACGCGCACCACCGACTGCGGGGTCTCGGCCTGACCATTCAGGGCTTCGAGGCCGCCGCCGACGTGGGCGGAACGTGGTGGTGGAACCGCTATCCGGGGGCGCGCTGCGATATCCAGTCGATGGACTACAGCTACTCCTTCTCTCCGGACCTCGAGCAGGAGTGGACGTGGTCGGAGCGCTACGCCACCCAACCCGAGATCCTGAGCTACGTGGAGCACGTCACCGACCGGTTCGACCTGCGCCGCGACATCAGGTTCAACACCCGGGTGAGCGCAGCGACGTGGAACGAGCCAACGCAGCGGTGGCACATCGTCACCGATCGGGGCGACGAGGTGTCGGCCCAGTTCTGTGTCATGGCGGTCGGCAATTTGTCGGCGGCCAAGGAGCCCGAGATCGACGGGATGGACTCGTTCCGCGGCCCGGTCTTGCACACCGGCCGCTGGCCGCATGAAAGGGTCGACTTCTCCGGCCTCCGGGTGGGCGTGATCGGCACCGGCTCGTCAGGCATCCAGTCGATCCCGCTCATCGCCCGGGAGGCCGCCCATCTCACGGTGTTCCAGCGCACGCCGAACTTCACGATGCCGGCGAAGAACGCGCCGCTCGACCCGGAGGCGGTCGACGCGCGCAAGGCCAACGGGCTGGAGATCCGCCAGGCGATGCGCGAGTCGCGTGCCGGCGTCATCGTGCCGCCACCCGAGGAGTCTGCGCTGAACGTCGACGCCGATGCGCGGGAGGCGCGATTCCGGTCCGCGTGGGAGTCGGGCACCTTGTACGGCATGACCGCAGCCTTCAACGACCTCCTCGTCGACCGGGACGCCAACGACACGGCCGCCGACTTCGTGCGTGCCCGCATCGCCGAGATCGTCCACGACCCCGAGGTCGCCGAGCGGCTGTCGCCGCGCGGCCACCCGTTCGGGACCAAACGGCCCTGTCTCGACACCGACTACTACGCGACGTACAACCGCGACAACGTCACGCTGGTCGACGTTCGCTCGGCGCCGATCGTCGAGATCACGCCGACGGGGGTCCGCACCGAAGCCGGCGAATACGAACTCGACGCCATCGTGCTCGCCACCGGCTTCGACGCCATGACCGGCCCGCTGCTCGGCCCCGAGATCACGGGCGCCGACGGTTTGGCGCTGCGGGACAAGTGGGCGGCCGGGCCCCGCACCTACCTGGGCCTCGCTACCGCCGGCTTCCCCAACCTCTTCACCATCACCGGGCCGGGGAGCCCGTCGGTGCTGGTCAACATGCTCGTGGCGATCGAGCAGCACGTCGACTGGGTCGCCGACTGCATCGAATACCTGCGCCGGCACCAGTACGCATCGATCGACGCCACCGTGGAAGCCGAGGACCGCTGGGTCGACCACGTCAACAAGGTGGCCAACATGACCCTCTTCCCGATCGCGAACTCGTGGTACATGGGGGCCAACGTGCCCGGCAAGCCACGCGTGTTCATGCCGTATATCGGCGGGTTGCCCACGTACACCAGGGTCATCAACGAGGCGGCCGCCGACGACTACCGGGGCTTCATGTTGACGCCGGCCGCGGTGATGCCTGCGTCGACACCCGGGTGATGTCGTCGAGGTAGTCGGCGCGGGGAGCGGTCGGCCAGGTCGCCGATCGACACCATGCAGCCGGTCATGCTCTGCACCGCGGTGGCGTCCGGCGCGACGCCCAGCCACTCCTCGGTGCCATGCCTCAAGTGCGCTCTACGGCGTCTCGGCCGCCCGCGCGGGCGAACGCACCTCACTGGTGGCGAGCAAGTTCCTCAGCAAATAGTCGCGAGACGCTCCGCCCGGTCACTCTTTCCCCGACGATCGGTACCGGCGGCGTTGCTCCTTGCGGATCGTCTTCCACTTGCGTGCTTCGGCGGCGCGTGCGAGCTGAAGCGGCACGTCGCGGCCAACTCGGCGATGTCCGTGAAGGTCCGATCGAGCCCCTCGCCGCCTCCCACGAGCCCCAGGCTGCGGATCCCGGGCGTGTCGATCAGCACGCCTCCGCTCGGGACTGCGAGCAGCTGGCGGGAGGTGGTGGTGTGCCGCCCCCGGTGGTCGCCATCCCGGACCGAGCCGGTCGCGAGCACGTCGTCGCCGAGCAGCGCGTTGGCGAGCGTCGACTTGCCGGCGCCGGACGGACCGAGCAGCACCGCGGTACGGCACGGCCGCAGGATCTCGGCGAGGGCGTCGATGCCAACGGCACTCGGGACCGAGGTTGCGAGCACGTCGACCGCGGTCAGGCGGTCGCGGAGCGCGTCGACGTAGCCC
>JBOGFL010000691.1:0-2871 GCA_050743285.1 Acidimicrobiia bacterium | reverse complement strand
GTGCCGTTCACACGGGCGAGATCGGTCGGGACGATGTCGACGACCGTCGGACGTCCGGCGGCACGACGAGTGGCGATCAGGTCGACGATGCTCTCTTCATCGTGGGCTCCGATGAGCACCACGAGATCGGCTGCGAGTGCAGCCGGGACGTTCGGGTCGCGGGAAGTCGGCATCAGCTCGGTCGTGATGCCGCCCGCTGACAGATGATCGACGAGGCCCTGGCTCCGCGAGGAGATGTGATTGCCGTCCGCCCTCATCACCACCGCGCAGCTTCGCTGCCTGCCGGTCACCGGACGTGCCTCGCCCTCGGCGGGTTCGGCTCTGTCGACCGGCGGCATCGGATGGGGTCCGGCACAGAGGCGATGGACGAGAGCGACCAGGGCATTGGCATTGACGCGCCGATTGATCTGAGCCCGAAGGCGGCCCGACGCCCGGCCGATCTGCCACGGCAGCAGGTGCACGGGTTCGGGGAGTTCGGGCACCAGCTCGACAATCACGGTCGAGCGAGCCGTTCCGCACCAACTCTGGGCGTGGGCCACGGCGCTCTCGTCGAGGGTGATCAGGACGTCGGGAGCGAGCGCCTGTACGGACGCCTCGCACGGCAAGCACGGTCGGGTGAGGTGGAGACCTTCGGCGACGTCGGGCATTGCCAAGCGAGCCTCGACATCACGACGGACGAGGCGATTGACCAACTTGCGTGCCCATTCGGCGAGGCCGGCTTCGACGTCGCACGAAAGGAACGTCACGACCGGTCGGCGCGGGAAAGGGGGCCGACCGAGCTCGGACGCGACGTCGAGACCACCGATCGGCCGCCACGGGTCATGCGCACGAGCCCCGCGGTCCACGAGCAGCGCGCGAGTGCCGATCTCGACTCCGCCCTCCCGGGCCTCGTATTCGACACCAGGTCGTAGGAGCGCAACGCCCCGAGCCGGACCCTCCGATTCCGCCACCGCCGACAAGGGATCGAGCACGCCCCACTCGGCGTGGACCCGGTAGCTCGCTCCCGGAGGCAGTTCGGTGGTCTCGGCCACGACACCGACGATGCGCGACGACGCCCGCGCCAGCTGTCGAACGAGGCGGGGGCGAACGAGGTCATCGATCACCAACCCCTCGGGCACCACGAAACGCGGTTCGCGGGCGCGACCCTCGAATGAGGAGGCGCGGTCAGCGCGATGGGAACCGCCGGTCACCGGCCTAGCGTAAATGAGCGCTCGAGTGCGTCGACAAACGCAGCCGGGTCCAGTTCTGGCCCCAGCCGTTATGGTGCGTTCCAGCGCTCAGGCGGTGAAGAGGAGGCTCCCAAGATGTCGGGCGCGACACCACTACCCACGTTTCTCATCATCGGAGCACAAAAGAGCGCGACGCGTTGGCTGCGGCTCAACCTCGGACTTCACCCCGACATCTACACCGCGCCCATCGAGATCGAGTTCTTCAACAACTCTGAGCGGTTCCAGACACTCGGCGTCGAGTGGTACCGCTCACAATTCGAGGGTTGGGCGGGAGAGGAGTTCGTTGGCGAAGCGACACCGGGCTACATGTTCTGGCGCCACCGACCCGAAGCGCTGGCCGAGCGAATCCAACAGGTGGTGCCCGACGTCCGTTTGGTCGCCATCCTTCGTGATCCCGTCGACCGCGCTCAGTCAGCCGTAATCCACCACATTGGGTTCAAGACGCTGTCGCCGGATGCCGATGTCGTCGACGTGGTACGCCGCACTGCGCCTGAAGACGATCCGCTGGGCATTGTTAGCGGAGGCTGGTACGGCGCGTGCCTGGAACCATTCCAGCGGCGGTTCGGTGACCAGCTCCTCGTGCTGCTCCACGATGACACCGAAGACGACCCCCGAGGGTTCTACGACCGCGCCCTCCGCCATATCGGCGCGACGGCTGACTTTGCTCCACCCGAGCTGGACCGAATTCGATTCAGCAATCAGGAAGGCCCGGGCGGTCCGGACGGTCGCACGAGGCACGAGCTGAACCTCGAGCAGCGACGTGACCTGTACCAGCACTTCACTGCCGACATCGAGAAGCTCGAGGAGCTCTTCGACCTCGACCTCTCCCGCTGGGACCCCGAACGCGCATCCTGAGCTGCGATCGCCTTTTCATGAGTGCGGGAGCCGACTACGCCCTGCTCTCCAGCTCGCGAATTCGTTGCCGAAGGGTCTCGCGAAGCGCCATGACGTCGGCGCGGGCGCGCGCGAGCAGCTCACCGTCGACGGGCGGGCGGAACCACCCTCGGGCCATACCGTCCGTGACGACCGGAGGGAGGAACGTGAGGTCGACGGCACCGCGGTTCCACACGGCGAGCGCGAGGGCCATGAGAGGGTTGTCGCCTTCTGGTGGAGATACTGGGTTGACGTGATGACGGAGCGTCGGGTCCAGGTGGCCTCGCACCGACGTCTCGACCCGCACATCGATACCTGGTAGTTCGAGGTGACTGGCGATCGCGGCCAGAGTCGCGGGGCGATTCTCGAAGACATCGCCGGACCTGATCATGAGATGCCCGGGGTCGTTGGCAACCGCGGCGAAGGTGTATCGCAGCCACAAGCTGGCCGCTTGAGGCGCGGCGACCCCGTAGCGGCGCGCCGCCAGCGAGGCAGCCACCTCTCTTGGGTCCCGCACCATGACGATTGTCGTCGCGATCGGCGTGACCGTGCGCCAGAACGGAAACAGGAGCGACAGCCTTGGGTCTTTCCAGGCGATCAATCCTGGGCGTGCGCCTGCTGTCCCGAACATCTCGTCGAGGATGGCCGACGCTCGCGACCGGAATGGATCGAGGCTCGCGTCGTCTTCCCAGCCGGGCTCGAGCAACGGTGGCTGGTCCCACGCGCCGCCGAGATGCGCCAGGAGCTCATCGTTGAGTTCCATGATCGC
>JBOGFL010000690.1:0-3265 GCA_050743285.1 Acidimicrobiia bacterium | reverse complement strand
TCGTGGTACTTGGCCCCGTCGTGCAGCTCCGCGTCCGCCGCCAGGGCCGTGCGGTCGAGCAGCGCGCACCATTCGGGCGAGGCCTTGCGCAGCGCCAGCAGCGTGTGCGCCTGGTCGGTCATCGCGGCGTCGTCGGGCCCGACCTTGGGGTTCGCATCGAGCGCCTTCTGCAGGTCCTCCCAGAAGGTCTTGGCGTTCACCGGCCGGGCGCGCAGCATGTCGGGATCCGCCGCCACCATCTCCGGCGTGGTCCCCGACGGGAACACCTTGTTCCGGGCGCTTGCCTCGCAGTCGAACCGACGCAGCCCCGGCTGGTCCTGGCCGAGCGGATAGATGCCGATCTGGTTGAGCACGGCGCGCGCCTTCGCCTTGGCCTCCGGCGTGCGCGCCGCGAAGCTGCGGCCGAAGACCCCGCCGACGTTGGTCGGCGAGCGCAGCACGGCGACGAAGCCGTCGGGCGTCTGCCCGCTCCAGTCCGGGCCGACCAGTAGGAACTTCCCGCCCGGCGTGCGCGACGCCGAGCCCAGCTGGTGGGTCACCGTGGTGAAGACGTCGACGATCTGGATCGTCCAGTAGTGCCCCTCGGGCACGTCGGTCGGCGTCTGGATGACCACGCTGTCCGCCCCGAGGTCGAAGAACCCGACGCCGTAGATCGTGTCGTTGTTCGGGGTGACGACCTTGCGCTGGGCCGGCGGCATGTAGTCGTCGAGGTAGCCCATCGTGTTCTTCGGCGCGCCGGGGAACAGCCCCATCGTCGCGCCGGGCGCCTTCATGAGCTGCCACGAACTGGTGCGGCCCATCGTGTCGACCGCCGGCAGTCCCCAGTAGTAGACGATGCGCGCGAGCGACTCCACGTACCGCTCGTAGCTCAGCTGCGCGGGCACGCCCGCCCCCATCGCGAGGTCTGGGTGCGCGGGGTTGAACGCGCGCGCGGGGTACGGGATCTTCGACTTCATGAGCGTCTCCTAGTCTCTCGCCAACGTTTCACCACCCTCAGTCGCGGGCCAGGGCGGCGGCGAACTTGCGCTCGACGTCGACGTAGCCGTCCTTTCCGACGTCGTAGACCACCTTGATGATCCGCCCGCCGGTGAACGGGAACTTCGGCGTGTACTCCTTGCTGACGGCGTCGCCGCTGTCGTAGCCGATGCAGAGGCCCTCGCCGCAGAGGGCGTAGTGCCCGCTCTGCGTCCGGAAGTCGCCCTTCCCGACCGCCTTGTCGTCGACGTAGAGCGTCATCTTCCCGAGGACCTCGAGGTCGTGGCCGACGGAGTCCTTGACGAACTCCACCCCCACGACATGCGTGCCGGACCGGGGCGCGGGACATGCCAGGCGCTGCTCGGGCGGGATCCCGAGGAAGTTGTAGGCGAAGGCGAGCTGGCCCTCCTTGACGAACATGGTGTAGCCGCCGAAGCGCGAGCCCTGGGCGACGATGACGCCCTGCGAGTCGCCGGCGAACTCCACCTCGGCCAAGATCTTGAAGGACACCCCGAGCGTCCGGGCGGCCGAGGCCTCCGGGATCTCCGTCGTCCCTGGATAGTAGACGTACCGCCCGCTCGCCGGGGGCGCCGCCTTGTACTCCAGCTCGTGGATTGCGTGAACCGAGACATCCGCGAGGGGGAGCACGTTGTATTTCTTGGCCTCGGCCATCCACAGCGCGGCCAGCTGCTTGACCTTCTTCGGGTACTTGGCGGCGAGGTCCCTCGCCTCGGACCGGTCCACGTCGGTGTGGAACAGCTGCCAGCGGTCCTTGTCGAAGTGGCCGAGGTCCAGCGGGATCGGGCCGTGCTCGGTGGCCGCCTTCCAGCCCTTGTGCCAGACGCCCCGCGTCCCGACCATCTCGTAGTACTGCGTCCTCTTCCGCGTCGGCGCCTTGGCGTTGTCGAAGCTGTACCGCATCGACACGCCGGGCAGCGGCGTCTGCTTGATGCCCTCGACCACCTCCGGCATCCTTACGCCACAGCAGTCGAGAATGGTCGGCACGATGTCGGTGCAGTGATGGTACTGCTGGCGCACCTCGCCCTTGGCCTTGATCCCCTTCGGCCAGTGGATGATGAGCGGATCGCAGGTGCCGCCCGCATAGCCGGAGTACCGCTTGAACATGCGATAGGGCGTCGAGAACGCCACCGCCCAGCCGGTCGGGTAGTGGTTGTAGGTGTCCGGCGAGCCCAGCTTGTCGATCATCTCGAGGTTCTGCTTGAGGTCGTCGGGGAACCCGTTGAAAAAGCGGTTCTCGTTCACCGACCCGTTCGGGCTGCCCTCGCCCGAAGCGCCGTTGTCGGCGCAGTACAGGACCAGCGTGTTGTCGAGCTGTCCGGACTCCTCGAGATAGCCGATGACCCGGCCGACCTCTGCATCCGTGTACTCGGAGAAGGCCGCGTAGACCTCCGCCATGCGGCTGAAGAGCCGCTTCTCGTCCGGCGACAGGGACCCCCAGGGCCGGACCATGTCGCTCTCCGAGTACGTGCCCTCCCGCATCGGGTTGATCGGCGTGAGCTCGGTGTCCGCCGGCAGGATGCCGCGCTCCTTCATGCGCGCGAGCACCCACTCCCGGTACGCCTCGTAGCCGTCGTCGAACTTCCCCCGGTACTTGTCGATGTACTCCTTCGGCGCGTGGTGCGGGGCGTGATTGGCACCGGGGCAGTACCACATGTACCAGGGCTTGTCGGGCCGCGACTGCCGGGAGTCGCGGATGAAGCTGATCGCCTTGTCGGCGATGTCCTTGGAGAAGTGGTATCCCTGCTCGGGCCGGTACGGCTGCTCGACGTAGTGGTTGTCCTCGATCAGCTCGGGGAACCACTGGTTCGTCTCGCCGCCGATGAAGCCGTAGAAGCGGTCGTAGCCGAGCCCGAGCGGCCAGGCCTTCTTGGATCCGCCGATGTCGAACGCGTCGACCGGCACGTTGTGGTTCTTGCCGACCCAGAACGTGCTCCAGCCGGCGTTCCGCAGCACCGTCGCGATGGTGGCGTTCTCCTTCGGGATGTGGCCGCTGTAGCCGGGAAACCCCACCGCCGACTCCGAGATCGACCCGAAGCCGTTCTGGTGGTGGTTCCTCCCGGTGAGGAACGTCGAGCGGGTCGGCGAGCAGAGCGCCGTCGTGTGCCACTGCGAGTAGCGCAGGCCGTTGTCGGCGAGCCTCTCGAGCGTCGGCATCTCGATTCGCCCGCCGAACGGCTCCCACGCCGCGAGACCCGTGTCGTCGTAGAGGACGACGAGGACGTTCGGTGCGCCTTCCGGCGCCTTCTCCGCGAGGAACGCGCCCCAGTCC
>JBOGFL010000689.1:0-5014 GCA_050743285.1 Acidimicrobiia bacterium | reverse complement strand
CTGCTGGTCGACGATGATCGCGGTCGTCAGGCCGTCGAGGACGTCGACCTCGGGCCGGGCCAGCGTCGGCATGAAGCCCTGCACGAACGCGCTGTAGGTCTCGTTGATCAACCGCTGCGACTCCGCGGCGATCGTGCCGAACACCAGCGAGCTCTTGCCCGAGCCGGACACGCCGGTGAACACCGTCAGCCGGCGCTTCGGGATCCCGACGCTGACGTCCTTGAGGTTGTTCACGCGCGCGCCCTGCACGCGGATCAGGTCGTGGCCGTCGGCAGCGTGCGATGCAGGTGACCGCGTGTCCGTCCTCTCGGGTTTGCTCATCGCCTCTCCATCGATCACGCGCCCCCCACGCGGGCGCCCGTCCATGTCGCCTGGTTCGAATCTAACCAACCTCGAGGTTGAAGGCGCGTTCGATCCTGTCGGGCACGGTCTGCGGCTCGGTCGTACGTAGCTCAGCGGGGAGCGTGTTGAGGAGCTTTCCTCAGCGCACCGCTTTCTTCACGAGCGCGCCGATCTTCGCCTCTTCGGCGGCAGTCAACTTCGTCAGCGCGAACGAGGTCGGCCACATGTGGCCCACGTCGAGGTTGGCGGCGTCGTTGAAGCCGAACGTCGCGTACCTCGAGTTGAACTTCTGCGCGGGCGTGAAGAAGCAGACGATCTTGCCGGCCTTGGCATACGCGGGCATCCCGTACCAGGTCTTCGGCGAGAGGGCCGGCGCGCTGGCCTTGATGATCGCATGGAGCCGCTCGGCCATGGTGCGATCCGATCCCGACATCTCGGCGATCTTCGCGAGCACGTCGCGTTCCCCGTCCGCCTTGTCCGCGCGCGGGCCTCGGCGCGCCTCCTCCTTCAGCTCTTGGGCGCGCTCCTTCGCCGCGGCTCGCTCCTCGGCCGTGAATCCCTTGTACGTCTGGCCGGTCGCGGCGGCGCTCTTGGCGGACTTCTGCGTGGCCTTCTTTGCCGGTTTCCTCTCAGCCATGACGAAGCACCTCCTTCGGACGGCTCAGCGCTGCTCCTGGATGCGGATCAGGTTCCCCGCGGGATCGCGGACGGCGCAGTCGCGAACCCCGTACGGCTGCTCGGTCGGTTCCTGGACGACGTCGGCGTCACTGGCCGCCAGCTTCTCGAACGTGCCGTCGAGGTCGGCGGTAGCGAGCAAGATCCAGCCGTAGGTGCCCTTGGCCATCATCTCGACGATGGTGCGGCGCTCGTCGTCGGTGATCCCGGGGTCCGCGGCCGGAGGCGCCAGGAGGATGGACGTGCCGGGCTGGCCGGCGGGGCCGACCGTGATCCAGCGCATCTTGCCGTTCCCGACGTCGCTGCGGACCTCGAAGCCGAGCGTGTCGCGGTAGAAGGCCAGGGAGGCGTCGGGATCGTCGTGCGGAAGGAAGCTCGCATGAATGGTGATGTCCATAGCGGTCAGACTAGCGGCGGCCCGGTGACCGGCGCTTCTCGATTCCTGATCGGTCTGGTCACCTGCTTCGCCACGCACGATGGCATCCCCGCCGTCGCCCGCGCCGCCTCGCGCCGATAGACGCTGGGCGGCACGCCGACCAACTCGGTAAAGCGAGTGCTGAAGGTGCCCAGCGATGAGCAGCCGGCCGCGAAGCAGACCTCGGTCACGCTGAGGTCGCCACGACGCAGCAGCGCCATCGCGCGCTCGATGCGCCGCGTCATCAGGTAGCTGTACGGCGACTCGCCGTAGGCGAGCCGGAACTGGCGGCTGAGGTGCCCGGCCGACATGTGCGCGTCGCGCGCGAGCGCCTCGACGTCCAGCGGCTGCGCGTACTCCCGGTCGATCCGGTCGCGGACCCGGCGCAGCCGCGCGAGGTCGCGCAGGTGCTGCGCCGCGGCGGGTCTGCTGGTCACCCGCGAGATCATGCCACGTCGCGCCGGAGGTGCCTGCGCCGCTGGCGTCCGCAGTCCAATCGGGTGTGGCTCCCAAGTGGTAGCCCCCGGACGACAGAATCGGCTTCGATCGCCCCCAGGGACGCGCCTTCGACGGACAGTGCCCGGGGTGGGATTCGAACCCACATGGCCGTGAGGCCCTCGCCTTTTAAGGGCGATGCGTCTCGCCGTTCCGCCACCCGGGCGAGCCGCTCGAAGGATAGCTCGCGGGCCGGGTCACCCGTCGACCGAGATCGTGACCTTCTCGATGTAGACGGCCTCCGCCGGCTGCTGACCGGCGATGCCGGCGCTCGGGTCCTGGATCGGCAGGCCCTGGATCCGCTCCGCGACGTCGAGCCCCTCCACCACACGTCCGAAGATGGTGTAGGCCGGGTTGGAGTCCAGGCCGTGACCGTCGTCGCCGGTGATGAGGAAGAACTGGCTGCCGCCGGTGTTCGGACCGCCGTTCGCCATCGCGAGCGTGCCGGGGCCGTAGCTCTCGTCGCCCCGGAGCTCGTCGGGGATCGTGTAGCCCGGACCGCCGGTGCCGGTGCCCGTCGGGTCGCCGCCCTGGATCACGTCGATCGACACGTCCAGCCGGTGGACCCGCGAGGCGTCGAAGTACCCCTCCTGCGCCAGGAACACGAAGCTGTTGACGGTCTGGGGCGCCCGGTTCGCGAGCAGCTCGACCACGATGTCGCCGCACGAGGTCTGGAACGTCGCGGTGTAGGTCCGCCCCTCCTTGAGCACCTCCGCCGGGGCCGCGAACTGCGGCTTGGGCTTGAGAGCCCCCTTCGGGGCCTCGCCCCCGCAGGCGACCTGCTCCGGACCGGGCTCCGGGTCGACCGTACCGGTCTGCGCCCCCGGCTCCCCCGCCGGGCTCGGGCTCTCCCCCGTCGCGCCGGTCGGGCCGGTCGGGCCCGTCGGGGTGGTCGGGCCCGTCGCCTGGGTCGCCGGCTCGTCGCCCGTGAAGACGGTGAAGACCAGGACGCCGCCGGCCAACGCCACGACCAGGGCCACGGCGATCGTCCACAACTGGCGGCGGCGCTGTCGCTGACGCTTCTCCGCCTGTCGTCGTTGCGCCACGCGAGCGAGCTGACGGTTTCGGGTCCGCTTGGACACGGCGACAGAGGTTACAGGGTGGCGAGGGTGTCGAACGCCAGGCCGTCGAGGATGTCGGTCTCGGACACGAGCGCCTCCTGGAACCCGAATCGGCGCATGACGCCGGTCAGGATCACCGCACCCGCGACGATGACGTCACCCCGCCCGGGCGCCATGACCGGCAGCGCCGAACGCTCCGCCGTCGTCATCGCGACGAGGTCGTCGAGGACGCCCTCGGCCACGGCGACCGGGAGCCGGGTCCGGTGGATCGCCTCCGGATCGTAGACGCCGAGGCCGAGGGCGATCGCCTGGACGGTCGTCGACGTCCCGGCCACGGCGACCAGGGTCGACGCCGCGCGAACGGGCACCGTGGCCTCCGCCTCGTCGAGTCGCTCGAGCACGAACGCCCGCATCTCGTCCAACTCTTTGCGGTCCGGCGGGTCGTGGCCGATGAAGCGCTCGGTGAGCCGGACGCTCCCCATCTGGATCGACGTCGCGGCCGTCGGCCGATCCGAGCCCACGACCAGCTCGGTGGAGCCCCCGCCGATGTCGAGGACGAGGAACGGCGCCGTCGCGTCGAGCCCTCGGGCCGCGCCGAGGAACGACAGCGTCGCCTCCTGCTCGCCCGTGATCACCTCGGGCGCGACGCCGGTGTGCTCGACCACCGCGCGCTCGAACTCGTCACGGTTCGACGCGTCCCGAACGGCCGCGGTGGCCGCGACGCGGATCCGGCCGGCGTGGAGCGCCCGGGCGCGGCGCGAATAGCGCGCGAGCACTCCGATCGTGCGCTCGAGCGCGTCCCCCGCCAGACGCCCCGTGCGATCGACGCCCCGGCCGAGCCGCGTGATCACCATGTCGCGGGCGAGCTCGCGGAGCCCGCCCTCGCCGTCGGGCTCGACGACGAGCAGGCGGATCGAGTTCGTGCCCTGATCGACGACGGCGAAGCGGTCCGCGCGCTCCTCGTGGATCGGCTCGACGAGCTGCGCCGTCCACGCGCCGACCGGATCGTCACCTCCCGCGAGGTGATTGGCGTAGTGGGCGTGCAGGCACTTGACGCCGGTGCGCGTTCCCCCCACGCCGCCGTGCGCCGAGGCGCGCTCGCCGCCCGCGGTGCGTTCGTGCGCGTACTCCTCGTGGGCTCGCGCGACGGCGGCGGCGAATCCGGTGTCGCGTTCGATCCGCTCGTTGAGCGCGGTGATCGCACCCTCGGACTCGAGGCGCGAGACGGCCCTGGTGGCCGTGGGACACGTGAGCCAGAACCGCGTCGGGAACGGGTGGCCGTCCGCGTCGACCGGCTCGTTGCGGATCACGAGCGGGTGACCGTCGGCGCAACGGGCCACCACGGCGAACGGCGTCGTGGGGTCGCGGCCCAGCTGCTCGCGGACGGCGGTGAGGTCGCTGCCCCGGAGCTCGCCCACCGGGGGTCGTCGCTACTTGCGCTTGTGCTCGACGGAGCGCTTGAAGTCGACCTGGCGCTCCTCGCTCTGGCGCATGAACTTCTTCAGGCGCGCCTCGAAGTCGGGGTCGGACCCTCGGCGCGGCCGAGGAGGCGCGGGATCCTGGAGGGCCTTGATCGAGAGGTCGATCTTGCCGTCCTCCTTGATGGCGATGACCTTCGCCTGGACGACGTCGTTCTCGCGGAGGTGCTCGTGGACGTCCTTGACGTAGTTCCTGTCGATCTCGGAGATGTGGACGAGCCCCATCTTCCCGCCCTCCAGGGTCAGGAAGGCGCCGTACGGGGTGATCCGGCTGACGGTCCCGTCGATGACCGCGCCGACCTCGAGATCTGCCAGGGCTGCTCCACGTCCTTTCTCGGCTGGTTCCTCTCCGGCGCATCGCCGGTTCGGTCAGTGTCCCATCGGCTCGTTTGGGCCGTCAATACGAGGGCGGCGGAGCAGCTGCGAGTGACGGAACGCCGCCGGGGCAGGCAAGACTGGGTCCGCCGCCGATCCCGAGCCAGGTCATCCCAGCGCGAACGATCCCATGACGATCTCGCCTGCCGGCTCGTACGTACCGATGACTACTC